>SPBW01000183.1 GCA_004525685.1 Candidatus Atribacteria bacterium | reverse complement strand
GCATCGACCGCGTGAAGGCAGATCTGGTGGTCTCGTATTCCGACCACACATCGCTTGGATTCAAGGGTGAATCGACTGATGACCATATTTTCCTTCAGACCATTGCTTCGCATTACGGAGCCAAGTTCTCCAAGAACGGGAACGGTGTCTGTCACCAGATCCAGTACGAGCGATTCGGGATTCCCGGAAAGACGCTGATTGGATCGGACTCGCACACCCCCACGGGTGGAGGCTTGGGTATGCTGGCCATTGGCGCCGGAGGCATGGACGTAGCCGTCGCCATGGGTGGTGGGCTGTTCTATCTGACCGTGCCGAAGATGATGAAGATCGAACTCACGGGCAAGCTGTCAGCCAACGTCTGTGCCAAGGACGTTGCCTTGGAGGTTCTGCGCCGCATCTCCGTCAAGGGAGGCGTCGGCTACTTCCTCGAATTCGCGGGACCAGGCATCAAGACATTGACTGTCCCCGAGCGCGCCACCATTACCAACATGGGAACCGAGACAGGCGCTACATCCTCTGTATTCCCGTCTGATGAGATTACCCGCGAGTTCCTGCGTATGCAGGGTCGCGAAGCTGACTGGGTCGAGTTGAAGGCTGATGACGATGCCGTGTATGACAAGGTGCTCGAAATCGACCTGTCGACCCTCAAGCCGCTGGTTGCGATGCCAGGCATGCCCGACAACGTGTTTGACATCGAAGACGTCAAAGGCACAAAGCTCGATCAGATCTTCATCGGCTCGTGCACCAACGGCTCGTACTTCGATATCAAGATCGTGGCCGAGATGCTCAAGGGCAAGAAGGTGTGCCCTGACATCGACGTCATCGTATCACCGGGCTCGCGTCAGTCGTGGGAGATGCTGATGGAGGACAGAAGCTTCCTCGAATTGACCAAGGCCGGCGTCCGCATGATCGAGCCGGGCTGCAATGCCTGCATCGGCATTGGCTTCGTGCCGGGTAATGGTCACTTGTCGCTTCGTACCGTGAACCGCAACTGGGCCGGCCGCGGCGGCAGCAAATTTGGCAAGCTTGCGTTGTGTGGTCCACAGGTTGCCGCAGCTTCTGCCTTGACAGGCGTGATTTCCGATCCGCGTGAGTTGCCGACCGTCGAAGTTGCCGTCGACCATCTGACAGTCGATGACTATCTCATCCTCGATCCCAAGGGGCCACAGGTCGAGATCCGACGCAGCCCCAACATTGTCGCTCTAGGTAACCAACGCCCGCTTGAGCCCGTGCTCAAAGGCGAAGTCCTGCTCAAGCTCGGCGATGACATCTCCACAGACGCCATCCTGCCCGCAGGCCCGCTGACCCAGCATCTGCGCTCCAACCTGCCTGAGATTTCCAAGTTCACCTTCTATTACGAAGATGAAACGTTCGCTCAGCGTGCGATGGATGCAGGCGGCGGATTCCTCGTCGGTGGTGACAACTACGGCCAAGGCTCGTCGCGCGAACATGCGGCACTAGCCCCGTGGCACTTGGGCATCAAGGCCGTGTTTGCCAAGGCGTTCGCGCGTATTCATCACGCAAATCTGGTGAACATGGGCATCGTGCCGCTTACCTGCGACACCGCCTTGATCGATCAAGGCGACCAGCTTGAAATCGACGTCTCGAATCTTGATGCACCGATGGTTCTCAAGAATCTGAGCAAGGGTGTCGACATGCCCGTCCAGCACACCCTCTCCGAACGAGAGAAAGAGATGCTCCGCTTGGGCGGCTTACTAGCATTTACAGCTAGCCAGGCCGGCTAGCTGTTAGCCGTATAGAGAACGGGGCAGTGTTCTGCACTGTCCCGTTTCGTCTTTCTCCGCCGCAACAGGGTATCCCCTGGGGTGTCTGAGAGAAGCGATGCGAAAACCGTGCCACTGACCTTGATTTATTCGTGCTAGGGGCGTAGGATACCCACATCCTGAGAATATCACTCTCACATAATGAGACAATCAACAGACAGTAACCCGCTTGGGACGCTTGAGAAATGTGTGCAGATCCTGACTCTATTCTCCGACTCCCCTGTACTCCAGGTATCGGAAATCGCGGAGAAGATGGGTCAACCTCGTTCGACCGCCTACCGCTATGTCGCAGCACTCAAGGCCAATCATCTCGTTGAAGAAGCCGACGGCGTTCCCGGCTACCGACTGGGGCCGAAGATTCTTGAACTCGCAGCCACCATGTCCCGTCGACCCTTGCGCGATGTCGCCAAGCCCTACTTGGAGCGCATCGGGCGAGAGACGGGCGAAACAGTCATTCTCAATGGCCTTCGAGATCATGTCGGCACCTGCCTCGACAAGGTGGATGGGCACCACACGTTGCGCGTGTCCTACGAGCGCGGCGATGTCTATCCCTTGCATGCCAGCGCCACGGGTAAGGCCATCTTTGCTCATCTCGACCCCAAAGAACAGAAACAAATTCTGAAGGACATTGGGCTCGAGGCGTTCACGAGCACGACGATTACCGATCCCGCTGTCCTGGAAAAGGAATTCGCGAAGATCCGCGAAGATGGCTATTCCGAATCTCACGGAGAGGCCATTGAAGGCACCTATGGCGTCGCAGCCCCCATCTTCTCAATTTCAGGCCGCGTCGTTGCCTCGATTGGCGCTTCGGTTCCCACACACAGAGGTGAGGGAGAAGATCGACTGCACCTCATCGCGCTGTTGACCGAAGCCGCTGCACAGATTACCCAAGAGCTAACCAGCCAACAGGCTGAACCTACATTTACCCAACGTTTTCGAAGGAGCCACCTAGCATGAGCAACCAGTCTGGTTCACAGGCCCCCACCGGCGAGATTATCGCGCGGACCAAAGACGGTCTGCAGGTCCCCAATCATCCGATCATCCCCGTCATTCGTGGCGATGGAACTGGCGTTGACATCACGCCGGTTATGATCAAAGTCATCGATGCGGCCGTCGAAAAAGCCTACAGTGGCAAGAAGAAGATCGCTTGGATGAAGGTGTTGGCTGGCGATGAAGCCATCGAGACCAACCATCCAGAGCTCTCCGAAGAAGAGATCATCGCCATCCCTCCGGACGAACGACAGAAGCTGTACCTCCCGCAGGAAACCGTCGATGCCATCCGCAAATATCTCGTCTCCATCAAGGGCCCGCTGACCACACCCGTCGGCGGAGGCATTCGTAGCCTCAATGTGACACTGCGCAAGCTGCTCGACCTGTATGCGTGCGTGCGCCCTGTGCAGCACATCGGAACACCAGCTCCAGTCTTCCGACCGCAGGATGTCGACGTGGTCTTCTTCCGCGAGAACACCGAAGACGTGTATGCCGGTATCGAGTGGAAGGCCGGTTCGCCCGAAGCCGACAAGGTCATCGCCTGGCTCCAGGATGAGATGAAGATCGGCAACAAGATCCGCTTCCCCAAGAACTGTGGCATCGGCATCAAACCCATCTCCGAAGAGGGAACCAAGCGCCTCGTCCGCGCTGCCGTCGAATACGCCATTGCCAACAAGCGCGACTCCGTCACACTCGTGCACAAGGGCAACATCATGAAGTTCACCGAAGGCGCGTTCCGCGATTGGGGATACGAAGTCGCCGCCGAGTACCCGCAGTTCATCACTGAAGACGAAGTCACCAAGAGTCACGGCGGTGTCGTACCTGAAGGCAAGATCGTCATCAAGGATCGCATTGCCGACCAGTTCTTCCAGCAGATGTTGCTACGCCCCACCGAATACTCGGTGGTCGCCACCATGAACCTAAACGGCGATTACGTCAGCGACGCCGCAGCGGCCCAAGTAGGCGGCCTCGGCGTAGCCCCCGGTGCCAACATCAACTACTCGACGGGCATCGCCATGTTCGAGGCAACGCACGGCACCGCACCCAAGCACGCCGGCCTCGATAAGGTCAACCCCGGCAGCGTCATCCTGTCGGCCGTGGAAATGCTCCGCTACATGGGATGGACTGTGGCCGCGGATCTTGTGATGAAGGGCATCACAGCCGCCATTAAATCCAAGCGCGTCACCTACGACCTCGAACGCCAGATGGAGGGCGCGACTCTCGTATCCTGCTCGCAATTCGGCGAAGAGATCATCAAGCACCTGTAAGGAAGGACGAAGACTCATGGCACAAAAAGGAATTCGCGAATTCGACGCCAAGCGTCTGCTCGCCAAGGCTGTGAATGACGCGGGGCAACTCACTGGAAGTGCTTTGCGATTTGAGGATCGCCTCGTCCTGGTCACGCCGGAAACGAATGTAGCAGGCTTGCCCGCAGCCTACCCGTGGCTTGTAGGGGCGAAGCTCGTCTGCAAGCCCGATCAGCTGTTCGGCAAGCGCGGCAAGAACAACCT
>SPBW01000136.1 GCA_004525685.1 Candidatus Atribacteria bacterium | reverse complement strand
GGCCGAAGTTCCACAACAATGGGCACATCGACGGATGCGTCTGTGTGGACGGTTGAGCCCTCGAATGTTGCCTTGATATGCGTGGTCCCGGCATCTCCAGCCGCCGGCGTGTACGTGAAGGCGATCTCGGTAACTCCCGGTGAGGGATTCGTCACAGTGACCTCGCCAAATCGGTTCGGGGGCGCTGTTTTCCCGTCAGCAAGTGTCACAAGGCTTGCGCTGGGTGCTTCGGGATTGCCGCTCGTCGAATCGTCTTCCATTCGAAGAACACAATCAATCGTCTGGTTGATATAGGCGGTCATCGGGGTAATCGTGAGTTCCATGTCCATAGCACGCTTGACAATGGGTTGTTCGACTGTGTCTTCGCTTCCAGAGTGAATGTTGTCACTGGGGGTGTACGTTGCCAGCAACACGTGAGAATCTCCGGATCCAAGCATGGAAGGGGTATAGGTGAATGTGCATTGCCCGTTCTCGTCCAGTACGTATGTGTAAGCGGGTATCCACACTTGATAGGAGTCGACAAGCGTCCACACATAATCGAACTCCCACCAGTCCCATACCCAGTCATAGACCTCGATGGTTTCGTAGTGCCCGGTGTCCGGAGCCAGAGTTCCCTCATCGGCTGGATTTACGGCGATCGACACAGTTCCACCTGGCGTGAAATCCTGATCTAGCGAAATGTCATTGACAGTCACCTCGCACGTCACGGTATCGCCCACAACAAGTCCCGTCGGTGAGCAAGTCAATGTTGTCTTGGTTACCCGCTCATCCACAACAATGTCGGTGATTACTACACCGTCACTCGCTGCTGCGAATCCGACATCCGGGACATACTCCAGCTTCACGTGATGTGCATCCAGACCAGCAGCGCCGGGGTAGTAGAAGATGGTGCATGTCGAAACGCCGTCACCTTCAGTTCCGATGTCAAGGGTAACCGGAGACAGAGGCGCACAGACTCCCGTGTCGTTCACGATCGAGATTTCTACAATGCCTGTTGGATCATCTAACGAGCCTGCGCTTGTGTTTGTCACTGTCACAGTGTGCCTACTGGCCGTGCCCATGAGAATGGGGCTTTCCACTATCACCACCAGCGATGTAGCTCGGTTCTGCGCCGTGATACGCGTTGTCACCGGGCTTTCGGGCGCCGCTGCGTAGCCGACATCGGGGACGTGGGTGATCACAAGGTCGTGATCGCCCGCCGAGCGCGGCGTAAACGAGAATGTGCAGGTCGAAACTCCATCGCCTTCTGTTCCGATGTCCAGCGTGAGTGGCGAGACAACACTCAGCTCGCCGGTTGCCGGTGCGGCGATCTCGAGAACTCCTGTCGGATCCTCTTGAGTGTCAAGATTCGTCACGGTCACGGTCACGAGACTCGGCTCGTTCACGTACACGGGGGACTCTGCCTCGGCAGCAAGCGATGTATCTCTTTTGCTGACGCTAATTGCGTGAACCACAGGGATGTCAGTTGCCGTGTCGAATCCCACGTCCGGGACATGCTCGAACATGAGCTGGTGTTCCCCCATCTCATCAGCGATATACAGGAATGTGCATGTGGATAGGCTGTCGTCTTCTGTCCCAATGTCCAAGGTGAGTGGCGAGGGTGGCCCGAAACTACCCAGTTCGTCCTCAACAGACAGGTTGACGATGCCGGTCGGATCGTCATCGTTACTCAGGTTCTCAACCGTGAGGACAATCCAGTATTCCTCCCCGACGAAAAGAGCCCCAGGTGCATCGATCGATAGAGTCGTCTCGCGGTTCGACACATCAATCGAGAACGTCCATGGACTCCCTGCGGCCTCGGCAAATCCCGAATCCGGGACGTAGGCGAAACTGAGTTGGTGCGTTCCTGTGTCGTAGGGCTGATACCAAACCTCGGCCATCGAGATGCCGTCATCGATCGGTTCAAGTCCCAACTGGAGGGAAATCCCAGATGAGAAGGTGCCGCTTCCTACATCGAGGGAGAACGTGACAACCCCCGGCGGATCGTCCATCGAACCGGCGCTTTCGTTTGAAACCGTGGCTGTGATGGCTGTTTCCTGATTCACGTACATCTCGGTAGGCGCTTCGATCGTAAGCGCCGTCGCTCTGTCCGTGACGGCAATGATAATCTCGTCCGTACCGCTTTGAGGAACCGCAAAGCCGGAATTCAGATAGGGAATGAGTTGGATCCGATGGGTCCCTGATTCGCTGGGCGTGTAGTAGATGCCAGCCGAGGTCAGTCCGTCCGTCTCGTCTTCGCCAGCGAACAATGGGATTGTCGTCGGCTGATGCAGGGTTCCTTCTCCGTCTAGAAGTGAGAACTCAAGGCTGCCTAACGGTTCGTCAGTGGTGCTATCATTCTGAACGACGATCTCAATGTACTGCTCCTCGCCGACGAGGAGTGAGATCGGGCTATCAAACACAAATGAGGTCGCGCGGAGAGCCTCGAGATTCAGCCCTACGGTGGCAACCCCGTCAACAACAAAGCCCGGCCCGGGCACATAGGTCAACTCAAGACGATGGGCGTCCGGCACCGTCGGGGTGTATGCCAGAGGGCATGTATGGGAGCCGTCAACAGCCGCGTCTGGATCAAGCTGAATCGGGTCAGTCGGGCTGAACGTACCCGTCCCAATTGTGTACTCGAAATGGATCTCTCCTGTAGGGTCATCAACCCCGTCGATGCTGGTGTTAGCTACTTCCAAGGAGAGGAGGCCTTCCTCGTTCACAATCCATTGGTCAGGGGAATTCACGATGGTCAGGCTTGCCTTCTGTTGAATATCAACCGATACGGTAGTCGCCTCAGCGGGCGCCGTGAAGTCAGGGTCGGCTATGTAGGTGAAGGCCAGCTGATGCGGGGAGGAAGCGGCGCTTGTCGGTGTATACGTAAACGTCGCCACTGAAACGCTGTCACTCTGGGTGCCGATTTCGAGGTTAGCAGATGTCAAGGGAATGAAGGACCCTTCACCCAGGATGACGGATGGTTCAATGATCCCTGTCGGATCGGGACCTTCAAGCGCCTCGGTGTTCGTGACAGTTACGATGCATGTGACAGGCTCATTCAGCAGCGTAGTTTCAGGGCAATTGACAACTACGCTAGTCTTAGCGGCATCCGCAAAGACGGAAAACCCAATACATACCGTGATGAGTACCATCAACCCTACAAAGCGTCTTTGACACTTCCGCGACATGTTCCCTTTCCTCCTGTGTGTTTCGTGTTTTCGGGGAAGCTCGGTTTGGAGAAGATCGAAACCGTCATTCGCACACAAGTCTCGATGCAGGAATGGTGAGCGAATGCTTTCGTGCTTGAGTGCCGTCATGAATCCAACTCTTTCTCTATCCATGGCTAGAACACCATCCCTATACTCACCGTTGCGCGTTTGAGGCCCGTCCGACCGAAGGCAACGGATACGGAATACGCTGCGGGCGCTTGTGTTACGGAAAACCTCGCTGAAAAGGATGTCAAGCGGTACACGTCTTGCTGATCCGAGATAGCAACGCTCATACTTCCGGAGAATGTTCCTTGGGTCACCGAGGCCGAGAAGTTGAAGCCGGGGATGCCTTCGCCCGCGACCACGCTGGTAGACCCGCTGATCTGAAGCGACATCAGCCCCAGATCTAGACTGGAACTGCTACTAAGCGACGCACCTTGAAAGTGCAGTTGCTCTGAAAGGCTCACGCTCACTTGTACCGAATCACAGATACTGCCAGAAAACGAGAATCCCGAGACGTCAGTGGGGAAGAGCGAGATCGATCCCGAGAGCTCTAGATCAAACATGTCCAGCGTCAGGGACCCTCCGCCAGAAATGTCGAACATCGGATCGGCAAGCGGGTCGATCTTCACGCGCACCCAGAAGGGAACATCACCGTAACGGAGACCGCGTAGCGTGAGAGTCTCGTTGAACCATGAGTCGTTTCTTGGGTCACAGGATCGATAAGCCTGCCCAGATGCGGAGTGTCCCTTCACCGCGTTCGAGCCACCGTCGGCATTGATGTTGGTCACGCTTGAGAGTGTGACTCCCGGGTAGACCTCTGCGGCCACAGTGAGGATGCTGCCGTATCGGAAGGATTGACTCTGAAGAGGGTAGGTCAACGCGGCGAAGTCCGCGCCAGGGTCAGGAAATCCGACATCCTCCAGAAGGAACAGCAAATTGAAGTCAATCCCTCCATAGCTGCCTTCAACTGTCCACCGTGTCTTGACGAACATCACATCCCCGGGGGGAATAACGATGTAGTTGGTGAAGTGATCGATGTCAGTGACGGTTTCAAACGGGACCGCAAACCACAGCTCCGGTTTGATCGTGACAGGCCCCAGCGGGATGATACTCTCGAGAATGGCCCGTTCCGGGCCAGCGATGTTCATCGCAGAATCCCAGTCAAGCCGAACATTATCCCATGTTGCGCTGAAGCGAAGCGAAGCCTCAAGAGCGCATTTGAATACCGAATACTCGGCGGGCGTCTCAACCTGAACGTCGTTACTCAGGGTGGCAGGCATGGGAATCATGATCGTGTCAAGACCGAATCGGCCTGAGACGTCGAGCGGTTGCGAGTACCCCACAAACCCTGAAGCCAGCAGCAGAACCATAGCAACTGCAGGCAGGATCCATCGACGGCCGACACCCTCAGAGTCGCCCATCGAGGATGATCGGTGTGCCTTCCTCCTCATGCCTCCTCCTTGAACCACACTGTCGTACGAGCAAGAGCCCAGAGGGAGAAGACACGCCGTTCCCACATGTCCAGGAAGAGGGATTCGAATGTCTTGCGAACCGACACACGAATCGTCTATCCTAGGAACCAGTGGGAGGGGGACGCTCATAGGTTGACTGCCCGGCTGTCTTCAGAACACAGGGCAATTGGCCTGCTCTCCCTCCTGTTGTTATGTTATTTTAATTCGTTGTCTCCTTTTTCAACCTGGTTAATGAGACTATTGAGTTACAGATAGGTGTTGAGGCGATTGGCGTGCGAATAAGCAGCGAGAGCACGTGAGATTGACCGCAAAAAGTACTCGACATCCGCAATGCGCCTCCCCGTGATGCATGCGACGAGTAGTCGCTGGCAGCCCGGCTCTCTCGATCCTACAAGCCCGAGATCCGTGGCTTTGCGTCACAGAGTCGCCTCTGCTTTGCCTCTTACAGCTATTGATCCACATATCATCCAGTGGATCACTGCCCGATATCCGGCACTACTATAGGCAGTTTTTAAGCGGTGATCAACCCTGACATGGGGGGAAAAGTTAACTAATGCGTTGATCGCCCAATTCTGCTCTGAGTTTGCGCTTTTGACGTCTGATACGTCCCTTTTGTCCTACCGTCTCGCGAGGAGATCCACTGCCTGGCAAGTAGGTATTCGTCGAATCCCTTGTGCTCTACCTTCTTCACGAGTCGTGGAAGCCCATCTCTCATCGGACGGCCCGACGCAACTTCACGCCAGCTACTCGGGACCATTCGACCTCATGGATGAGAACACGTTGTCGTCAACGCTGAGCTACGAATATGCGCTCAGCGCGGGCTCGACCCTCATGGCCGATTATGCGCTGCAGCGCGTGAAGCCATCCGGCCTTACCGCCAAGACCAGCCACTCGGCTGGCCTTGCCGTGGCATTTGACCTCGGAGCCACAGACATCTCGCTGCAACTCTCGCTGACACGCGATGCCAGTGACCCAGGATGGTCGTTTGATTTCTCTGT
>SPBW01000117.1 GCA_004525685.1 Candidatus Atribacteria bacterium | reverse complement strand
GTCGCGATCACTCCGGATCATCGCACAGCCTATGTATCCAACGCTGGGGGCAACAGTGTATCCGTCATCGACACTGTGTCCATGGAAGAGACGGGACGAATTGAGCATGATGAGTTCCAATTCCCCCACGACATCAAGATCTCTCCTGGTGGTCGGTCGCTGTACGTTGCTGTGACGTACGCCAACAAGGTCTTCATCTACGAGATGCCCTCACATAGATTGCTGAAGATCCTGCCCACGGGCCAGCGGCTATCTCACATGTTGGCTCCCACGCCGGACTGGAAGACCATCTACATCCCCAATCTTGGTTCCAACACGCTATCGCTGCTCAACACAGCCACGGACGAAATCGAGATGCATGTCAGCGTGGGCAAGAAGCCAGAAGGCGTAGCCGTGCATCCATCAGGCGACTTCCTGTATGTGGCCAATCAGGATGACAACGACTTCTACGTGCTCAGCACGAAACATCATGGACTACTCGCCAAGCAGCCTATCGGAGATCTTCCAGTGCGCCTTGTCTTCTCTCCTGATGGCAAACTCGCCTTCACTGCCAATCGCAATTCCCACGACGTATCGGTCATCTGCACACAGCGACATCGCGAAATCAAGAGAATCCCTGTCGGGCGCTGGCCAGGCGGCATCGTGTTCAATCCGACGGGCGCGCGCGCCTATGTTGCCAACAACAAGACCAACGATGTGTCTGTCATTGATGTGTCAACATTGAAAGAGATTGACCGGTTCGAGGCAGGCATTCATCCTGACGGCATCGGTTATCTTCCATCTGGCTAGAGCCAGCAAGGAGACCAGATCATGAGGATTATCGATCTGACAGACGAGCACTTGGATCTGTTCCTGGTGTGTCTCGAAGACTGGTCGCAAGAGATGAAGGAAGCTGGCGACCACAAACGCTGTTGGTACTCATGCGCAAAGAACGACGGATTTCGCGTCAAGCTCGCTCTGGATGACAACGATGCCGTTGGTGGCATGATTCAGTACGGACCGATCGAGCGATCGTTTGCTGATGGCGAGAACCTCTGTTTTATCTACTGCGTGTGGGTTCATGGATACAAACAAGGACGTGGCAACTTCCAGAAGCGGGGCATGGGCAAAGCGTTGCTTCAAGCTGCTGAAGACGATGCCCGTGCATTGGGTGCCGGGGGAATGGCAGCGTGGGGCCTATCGCTCCCCTTCTGGATGAAGGCTTCCTGGTTTCGCAAGCAGGGCTATGCCAAGGCTGACAAGCAGAGCATCCAGGCGCTCCTATGGAAAGCCTTCACAGATGACGCCGTCGCGCCCAAGTGGGTGCCACGGCACAAGACGCCGGACCGACTTCCGGGACAAGTCACGGTGACTGCCTTCAACAATGGCTGGTGCCAAGCCCAGAACCTCGTTCATGAGCGGGCGAAGCGCGCCGCAGCCACGTTTGACAAGCGTGTTGTATTCGAACTGATCGACACATCCGATCGAGACGCGTTGAGGGAATGGGGCATCTCTGATGCCCTGTTCATTGACGACAAAGAGCTCCGCACCGGTCCACCGCCAAGCTATGAGAAGTTGAAGGAGCAGATTGCCAAGCGTGTGCGGAAGCTTCGCCTGTAGCCTCGGTCTCCCTCAGTTGATCTCGACTCCTGTTTGAACGGAGTAGGCGCATCGTACCTCTCGACACGGGGCTTGAGCCACACGACTTTCACACAACCCCCTCGCACTGCGTTCTCAGGTCGCTCACAGCGCTGCGACCATCCCTGCACACCCAAGGGAAGCATCATGCCTTCATCTTAAGACGTGCAAGGAGTCTCAAATGAACAAGATGCGCAATTGGATCGTCGGGCTTACATGGGTGTCTCTGCTGGCCGTTGGCGTTGTTGCAGTCGCAGGGAGTGGTTTTGGTGCGAGTACGAGCTGGCAGCCGCGGGCGGCGGGCGACTGCGACCTGCTCGAACGCGATGCTGACGGTGATGGCATCCTTAACTCAGAAGACGCTGACTGGGTTCGTCCGATGGACGGGAGTGGGTACGGCGTCGGCCTAGGCTATCGCCAGAATCTCTCAGGCACACGCCCAATGGATGCCAGCGGATTCGGCGCACGCCAAGGACTGCGAGCGAGCAGTGGAGTTCATGACGGTAGCTACAGACAGATCGGCGGCAGGCACGGGAGAGTGAGTCATTCGCTCTCCCGTTTCTACTGCCCGCATGGAGCACTTCCAGTGAGCGAGTCAGCTATTCGCAGTTCGTCAGCAAATGGAGCTCTTGTGAGAATCGCGCCAGAGACCTTGTCTCTTGTCCCTAAGAGCCCAATGCCATGGCAATGTCTCGGATGCTCTCTGAGGCGTCGGCGGCGACACGGAACGTGACGACAGGCCGGCAGCTGTTCTCTAGTGCCGCACAGTCTCCGGCTGCTTGGGCGATGATGAGCGCTCCGAAGCCTAGAGATGACGTCTGGCTGTCTGGCGAATCAGGGATATCGACGAGCGGCATGGACGCAGATACGAGCTGAAGGAAGCGGCCGTTGCCGCGGTCTCCCTTGTGCAATTGCCCTGTTGAATGAAGAAACCGTGGCCCATATCCCACCGTGACCGCCACACCGTAGTGATCGCGAATGGCGGCTTGCAGCACGTGAAGCGCGTCTGTCAGATCCTGCGTCGGAGGCAAGTAGGCGTGGATGCCTACGTAGTCGCTAGGCCTCACATCGATGAGGAATGCCCGCATGTCGGACACAGAGAGCGTCTTGCTCTCTAGCTGAGGCCGTTGGCCAGTCTGGCGCGATTCCTCGGCCATCGTGCGTGCCAGCTGTTTGGCAGATTCGACATCGGGCTGATTGAAGGGGTGCACGCCAAGAATGTGGCAGGCAATCGCTGTGGCGAATTCCCACAAGTAGAATTGTCCAGCCACCTCTGACACAGCATCAAGTGAGATCTGCATCACTGGCCGACCTTGTTCTGCCAGCGCGTCTACGATGGCATCTTGCTCTGAGTCCTCTCCCAAGCGGATCGCGACAAAGACGCGATCATGACTCCATGATTTGGTCCGCTCTGGGAGGGTTTCTATGATGGGCACAATCCCTTTGCCGCCCTTGCCCGTGCTCTCTGCAAGGAGTTGTTCGATCCAATCGCCAAGGGGCGAGATCTTCTTGGACAAGAGCAATGTCGCTTTGTCGAGGCCAGCGAGCGCACAGGTTCCCAAGAAGAGCCCAAGCTGTGAAGCCGGGTTCTTCGCGATTGGCATCGCTGGCGCGCACTGCGATGCCACAGATTGGGCCTCGTAAAGAAGCGCGTCCACATCAAGGCCCAACAGCGCTGCCGGGACGAGGCCGAACAGGGAGAGGGCCGAATACCGTCCGCCAAGATCAGGATCATTGAGAAAGACCTCGCGAAACGCATATTGAGATGCGAGTTTCACTAATGGTGTGCCGGGATCGGTAATGGCAATGAATCGGCTACCTGCTTCGTCAGACCCCAGCGCGTGAGCGACACGCTGGTAGAAGAATCGAAACAGCGCCAGAGTCTCGCTGGTGGTTCCTGACTTGGTTGCGACAATGAACAGTGACTTTTCTTCAGCCAGATCCTCGGCGAGTTGGCGAACGGTCTGCGGATGGGTGGTATCCAGAATCTGAAGCGGCAGAAAACCGCATTGGGAGCCAAAAACGCGACTCAATATGTCGGGTGCCAGGCTCGACCCTCCCATGCCAAGGAGCGCGGCATGGGTGAATCCCTCTGCGCAAATCGAAGCGGCAAAGGTTGCGATTCGAGGAACCTGCGAAGTCATGGTACAGGGAAGCTTCAACCATCCCAGGCGATTGGCAATTTCCTCAGGCGACGAATCCCACACCGTGTAATCGTGGGACCAGATTCGCGAGACGACATCCTCGTTCGTGATGCGTTCGAGCACATCACGATACTCGGGCAATGGATTGATCAGTCGAATAGTCACAGCGCGCCGCCTTTGCCAGCATTCCCAAAGTTCTTCATGAAAGCCTACTGTCTTCCTCGCACGCGTCGCGCAACCTCAGGAAATCGGGAGTGCGGCGTCCAAGGCAGTGTCCCAAGAGATTACGCACTCAACCATCTAGGAGACGCTGCGCAATCGCTATCGCGCCGCATTCTGTCACTTTCGCCCCAAGCGGCGTGATAACCACGTTGGGGGCTCGCACATTGATGTGGGCGCGCATCTCTTCCGCAATCGGCCCGAGCAACTCTGGATGGGAAAGTGCGATACCTCCACCCAAGGTGATGAATTCAGGGTCATAGGCACAGGCAATCGCTGCGAGAGCAACCCCGGCAGCGAAGATCGCATCCGAGATCACAGATTGAGCCAAGGGGTCGCCTTCTGCTGCGGCCGCAAACACGCGTGCCGGTGTGATGCTTCCCAACACCTCCTCGATCGTCAGGTCTGATGAGCGCACATGGGCATCGTCCGCAATCGCAAGCCGATAGAATCTGGATGCGCCTCGTTCCACATCGGCCAGCTCGCGCAGTCGCGCTCGAGCATTCGACACGATTCCCGTTCCCGAGCAATAGGCTTCCACACATCCAAGATGTCCACATCCGCAAAGCCGCCCGTTCTTGCGAGCGAGGATGTGTCCCAGTTCCCCAGCGTTCCCGTCTTTGCCGTGAATGAGATGTCCTCCATCCCAAGCGCCCACTCCAAACCCCGTGCTGATTGTTGCGTAGGCCAAATGAAGCATCGATTTGTCCTCGACATCTCTGCCGATACCGAAGCAGACCTCTCCTAACACGGCTCCGTTGCAGTCATTGTGGAGGTCGACCGGACACTCAAACGCTTGGCGGAGCGGTTCGACCAAGGGAATCCATCGCTGCAACGTCTGCTCAGATCCCGCGCACTGTGTTGGCACGATATTGGGAGGATTCCAGAGCCCGCCGTCGCGTATTGGACCGGCAGATACGATCCCGATAGATCGAATGCGCAGGTCGCCAAGTTGGTTTTCGGCACGAGTCAACATACGTACGAGTTGCTCCGAGAGGCCGTAGTAAATGGCTTGGTGCGCCGTGATCTCAATCATCGTGGAAGACACGTCAGTGGCCTCGAGAACGCGCAACAGGGTGCTTCCTTTCGCATCGGCAACCACGAGAGCTACTTTAGTCCCTCCGATATCGAATCCAGCGATCGCATCTACCATACCGTCATCGTACAGCAAGTCTCGCGCAGGCACAATCGCTACTTGAGATCGCTTCTAGGCATGTGCACAATGCAATACACAATTGCCATAGGAGATCGAGTGAGGAGGACCTAATGCATCACGCCGTGCTGCTCGCGGTGGATTCCGGCGAATCGTTGCGCCCATTGACTGATGCTACAACGCCGACGGCGTTTCTTCTTCTCGGAGATCGCCGTACTCTGATTGAGCAGTGGTTCGAACGCCTCAAGAAATCCCTGCCTGAAGCGAATGTATCGATACTCGTCAATGTGCAGAACCTCCCCTTGGCCAAAGCGATGCTGCCAGAGTCAGCAACCATCCTCCCACATTCCAGCGAAGACACGCTCGCTGACAGCATGAGTTATGTGCTCTCGCAGATTGACACATCAGGTGACGGGCCGACGAGCATCCTGTTCCAGCCCGCAGAGCAGGGTGTTTGGAATGAAGAGGTCTACAGTCAGAAGATCGAACAGGGGTTCACCGTCTCAATGCGCGAGGGCAAGGGGATCTCATTTACCGCCTCGGACTCAGCTGGCTTGGCATGCCCAACTGGGATTCACATTCTGCCTCTTCCTGCTCTCGCCAAGAAGCTTCGCTGTAAGCAGCCCTCCGCGTTAGGCGGTGATTTCACCTCCCTGCTCCTCGGCGACACGAACGCAGTTGTTACCATGGATATTGCTGACTCCGGTTGGCTCGATGTTTCAGGGTGGAAAGGCATGCGCCGACTCCTTGGCCACGTCGACAAGCCATGGGGGCACGAAGAGCTGTGGGCACTTGGCCCGAACTACGCAGGTAAGATCCTATTCATCAAAGCAGGCGAGAGCCTTTCTCTTCAGTATCACAAGACCAAGAACGAGACCATTCGCCTGGCTTCTGGCAGAATGAGACTACGCATCGGGGTATCGGCAGAGCAACTGGAGACCCACATTCTGATTCCAGGCACAAGCTTCGACATTTCCCCACACATTGTTCATCAAATGGAGGCCCTCGAAGACTGCACTGTCATCGAGGTATCGACGCCACAGTTGGCAGATGTCGTCAGGCTCCATGATCGGTACGGAAGAAACCAAGTCGCTACTGATAGATAGGAACTCACTCTCACCGTCAACTGGATAGTTCCACGAATCTTCCTCGCATCTCAAGCTCGCATAGCAGAAGCTGATTCCGACTCATGCATCCGCCGTCCGAACGGCGGCAAAGCACAGCCTCAAGACCGCGTGCCCATAGACTTGATGCCTGGATCACTGCAGCCTCCCAACATGGCGGCGCAGGATCACGAGCCCTCAGCTGGTCTGCTTCATGTGGCCTATGCCTTCTAGTCGGCCCGGCAAGCTGAAACGTATTCCCTCGACGCGCAAAGCATCCCTTGTCTTCGGCTAGATACTAGATGAAGCATAAGCTCGTACGCTCCATGCTGTGGCAGTCGGAGATGGACTAGACTAGGTCTAGGAGTGGACCTAATACTTGGGGCAGGTCACTCAGTCACGCAGAAAGGAAGGTCATGGAAGCACAGAAGGTCAACTTGGAGCAGAGATGGATGCCATCACG
>SPBW01000191.1 GCA_004525685.1 Candidatus Atribacteria bacterium | reverse complement strand
TCCGAAATGCCAGAAAGCCTCAGCATTCGCACTTCTCCTGAGAAAGCTCGCAAGAGCTCCCGATATCCGCGACGCGTGCAAAACAGGCTTGCTGCGATGGCAAGCACCAAGATCACAAGCAACACAATGCGAATCACAAGCGACACAGACTGCGTCTCAAGAACAGGCTCACGAGGGACTTCGACCACCTTCGTCACGCCATCGAGCAGCCGAAACTCGCTTGCCAGTTCACTCGCCAACGCCGGATCGGCGGGAGATACGACAAAAACACCACCAGAGTCAGCTTCGTCGTATTCTTGCGCGAATTGGAAGCGGATGCCTGAAATGTCGTCGCGTTCGCGCCATTCAAGGAACCATTGATCGATCGTCGATGAAGAGAGCCGCGGCGACAAGAAGACTCTCAACTCGTCGATAGGCTGTCCGTCGGTGCTTCGCACCACACTACTCGGAGCGATCATGAAGAAGCTGGCGACACAGGTCAAGAACAGAAGCAACAGGACTCCCGACAAGACGAAGAACAAAGCACTCCTGGCACGAATAGCTCCCAAGAGCTCGCGGAATAGGAACAACTGTGTGTTCATGCTCCCTTCACCATCCCATCGACCAAGCGCACGCGCCTAGACATCTCTAATCCAGTAGGCACGGGACCTCGCGTCGCCACAAGAATGGATAGATGGCCTGTGTTCATCCGACAAAGCAGCCGCGCGACCTCAGCCTTCTCATCCTCTGACAGCCCCTCAAAGGGCTCGTCAATCAATAGGAGGAGAGGATCGTGACAGATCGCCAAGCTGATTCCCAGCCGAACACGATCAATGGAAGACAGCTCGCGAGCCTCGCTTCCTTGTTTTCGAATGAGTCCTGTGGTTTCCAGTGCGTACAACACCTTCTCTTCTGCTTGTTCGCGATAGTTGCCAAGGGCACGTAGCTTGAACACGATGTTGTCGCGAACCGTTCTGGGAAGAGGCATGAACCCCTGTGGCACCACACCAATCCGCCGTCGCAACGAGAGCATCTTGTCGGCACCCAGTCTTCCGACGTTGCGGCCGTGGACCAAAATCTGCCCTCGCTGGGGAGTAATCTGCGCTCCTAGCAGTCCTAGAAGCAACGACTTTCCAGACGCAGCCGGCCCAAGAATCACCATCAGCTCTCCCTGATCGACGCGAAGATGAATATCCTCCAGAACCTTCACTCCGTCTTCTGTGGAGAAGTGCAGCTCAGAGACTTGAATCATGATGGACATCGCCCCACAGCAAATCGATCCTTCCCCGCCATGTCCTGCTCTATACAAATATCTGCCAGACCAACACTCATTAAGATTTCCCTCACGCCTTCGCCTTGATCATGGCCGATTTCCATCAGGATCTTCCCGTCAGCCCGAAGATGCGATCGAAGCTGTGAGGCAATCATTCTGATCTTTGCAAGCCCATCAGCTCCACCATCCAAGGCAATGACAGGCTCGTGATCGCGAACTTCCTTGGGCAGTCCAGGCAACTCACTCGTCCGAATATAGGGCGGATTGGAGGCGATAAAATCGAAATCCCCCTCTACGCGGCTGAACCAGTCAGATTCGACGAACTCAATCCTGTCTTCGACGCCATTCAGCGCGGCATTGCCTTGAGCCATTTCGATCGCGGCAGGCGAGATGTCGACGGCAGTGACATGAGCCTTCGGGAGATAGCGCGCCATACAAACGGCAATGACGCCTGTGCCCGTACCCAAGTCCAGGCAGCGAATGTCGCGGTCCCGTGGTGCGCGTTTGATCACTTGGTCCAGCAGTTCTTCTGTTTCCGCTCTCGGTATGAGCGTCTTTCGATCCACACGGAATCTCAAGCCGTAGAAGCTCACCTCGCCGATGACGTACTGAAGAGGTGTTCCCGAATGGCGCTGTTTGACGACGCCCCGATATCGTGTGCGTTCGTCATGAGTTAAGGGTTTGTCAGGAGCCAAATAGAGATGAAGGCGATCAACATCCAGTGCATGTGCAAGCAGAATTTCCGCTTCCAAGCGCGGCTGCACGATGCCTGCGTCCTCGAAGTACCCACGAGTCCAATTCAAAACCTCGCGGATGGTCCACTCGGTAGTCAGCGTACTCCCCCCCCATCCACGAAGGCCAAGAGCCCTCATATGCAGATTACAATAGCGAAATCTTGTGGTGAATACAAGCGCTTCGTATACTGGGTCATCACAGGAGAACAAGCAAGGAATCCCGGGCAGGAAGCCTTCTTGTGGCAGAAGGACGGTATCGGACATGTTCACTTTCCTGTTATTGTTATCATCCCTGATCCTCACGGGTGCAGCCATCTCGTCTTCCTATCAGATCTTCCCTCCACTTGGATTTCTATCGAGCCTCGGATCTAACGTGTTGTTTGGAGGGATATCGGGTGCACTGCTCGCAGGTGGGATCGCGCTCATCTGGAAGCGTTCGTCTTCAGTGTTCGAGGACGAGCATATTGCAGTTCGACTGGCAAACAGCCTGTGGGTTGGGCTCGGGGGTGCCGTTCTGATTGCGACAGACTACAACCTCAATCGCGTCGCCCAGGTTGAGGGCGTTTCGATTCTCAACATCCATGAGTTGACAAGCGCCGTCAAACCCCAGTTCATCCCTGGCGAGGATCTGTCTGTGGAGATCATCGACCGTGGTGAGGAGATCAACCAAGGTATCGGCTACCTTGATGACGGGACCATGGTTGTGGTGGACAATGGCCGACAGCACATAGGTCGGACAATCAAGACGGTTGTGAAGAGTACCCTCCAAACCGACGCTGGTCGCATGTTGTTCGTGGAACCAGCAGGAGAACACTCGCGCTGGGAACGTTAGCTAAGGATGGAATGATGAACAAACGACGCCTCTTCGGTACTGGAACCGCACTCTTCTGCGGCTTGTTGGTCCTCACAGGCTGCAGCTTCTTCGATAATGACGAACCTGCCTACAACTACTGGGAACCAGTCTTGAGCCCAGATGGCACAGCCTTGGTCTACGAATCCACAGTCGAATCCGGACTAGAGCTGTTCCTTCTCGATCTAGGCACAGACATGGAGCAGCAGCTGACAGACAACGACTACCCTGACTGGTCGCCTGATTGGTCGCCTGATGGGACACAGCTTGCCTTTGCATCGAGTCGTGATGAAAACGTCGACATCTACGTGCTCGACGTAGACACACTGAATGTGCTTCGTCTCACCACACACGTCTCCGACGACGTGAATCCCAGCTGGGGTATCGATGGCGACATCTACTTTAACTCCAATCGCGGGGATTCGTGGGAGGCCTATGCCATCGATCCTGTCACCTTCAATTTACGGAAGCTGTCGTCGCGCAGCACATCGACGCCATGACCACAAGCGCCGTGATCCTCGCCGCTGGGTGTGGGAGCCGCCTGGGAGCAGGAGCGAGCAAGGCCTTCGTTCCGATTGGCACACAGCCGATGATCTGCTACTGCGTCAAGGCATTCTCGCGACTGTCGGAGATTGACGACCTTGTTGTCGTTGTACGCAAAGAAGACATGGATCGCATGCGACAGGTTCTTCAGCCAGCCGCGGATCAACTTCGCCTCGTCGAGGGAGGGAAAACTCGGCGGGACTCGGCCCTGGCTGGTGTACGTGCAGCAAAGGGAGATCTGGTTCTTGTCCATGACGGCGCTCGTCCATTTCCATCGCCCTCTCTCATCAGACGTGTGTTGGCCGCAGCACAGCGAGACGGTGCAGCCATTCCCGTGCTCCCCATCACAGATCTCTTGCATCGCGCGGATGGGGCCGGACACATCAACGGAGAAGCCGATGTGTCTGCGCACGCCCTCCTCGTGCGAGCACAAACCCCGCAGGGTTTCAAGAGAACCCTTCTACTTGAGTCTCTGGAGGCTGCGCCTCCGGGTGTTCGTGATGACGCAACGGCAGTCCTGCAGTCGGGCGGCGGCGTGGCTACTGTTCCAGGCGAAGAGACAAACATCAAGATCACGTACCCATCTGACCTTTCTCTTGCTGAGGCGATTGCCGCTCACTTGTAGAGAGCCTCGCTGAGCCGAGCACTTCCTCCG
>SPBW01000156.1 GCA_004525685.1 Candidatus Atribacteria bacterium | reverse complement strand
TGGCGAAGTGAGGGAAGCGATTCCGCTCTCTCACGGACGAGCGGAGTTGATGGACCAAGTCATCGCTTGTCGAAAGGCCATCGAATCGGGAGAGCCCAGTGCCGATTTCTACCTCGCCACCCTCTATGATTGGCTGATCGCGCCAGTGGAGAGCTTTCTTCCACTGTCGAACAGTGGAGATGTTGTTCCTCATCTGGTCATCGTCCCCTCAGGCCCGCTCTACTATCTCCCGTTCCAGGCTCTTTTGCGGGTGAGTGAGGATCGGGAAGAGCGCCAACGGCTGATTGAACGCTACACCCTTAGCTACACGCCCAGTCTCGTCACCCTTAAGTATACTCAGCAGCAAAGCAGCCCCCTCGATGAGGTTTCGTTCCTTGCTCTTGCTGATCCTAGTTCAGGAGACCCACGTCTCCCCGAGGCACAGACCGAGTCACGCCGGATCGCTTCGTTGTTCTCAGTTTCCGAGGTCTATGTTGACTCCGCTGCCACCGAATCGGTCGTGCAATCTAGAGTTTCAGCTGCAACGGACGTTCTCTTCTCCACCCACGGGCTATTTAACCCGCACAACGCGATGTTCTCCTACCTCGTTCTCGATCCAACCGAAGGCAGCGATGGTAGATTGTATGCCCACGAAGTCTTTAGCCTTCCGCTAACGGCCAATCTGGTTGTGTTGAGTGCCTGTGAAACCCTGCTCCCTTCCATTGCAGATATGGAAGGACAGATTAGAGCAGTGCGCGGCGATTCCGAAGATGAAGTAATCGAGTTGACTGACGAGCAGCTGGAGACGCTGACCAGCGGTGACGAGATCTCTGGGTTGACGAGAGCTTTCTTGTATGCAGGCACACCATCGGTTCTCTCCAGTCTGTGGAGCGTCTATTCGCAAGCGACCGCCGATCTGATGGTCGCCTTCTACGAAGGTATTCAGGCGGACAGGGGAAAAGCAGAGGCTCTCCGAGACGCGCAATTGAAGATCATGAATACTCCGGGCTACGAGCACCCCGTCTATTGGGCCGCCTTCAACCTGATGGGGGATTGGAGATGATCCGAATGTCGAGAATATGCCCGACTCTCCTGCTTGCCCTACTGCTTGTGTCGGTCCTCTCACACGCAGAGACGCTCCGCGTTCCGGAGACTCATCCGACAATCCAATCGGCGGTTGATGCGGCAGGCCCTGGTGATGTCGTCGAGGTTTCCAGAGGCCTGTATTGCGAGAACCTCGTCATAGAGAAGGGTATCGAGATCACCGGCGCCGGAGCGACGGAGACATTCGTACGCGGCGAGCATGGCGCTCCCGTTGTTGATATCAGCGCGGGAACGGTGCTCCTGCAAGGGCTCTGCATCGAAAGAGCTGGGGAACAAGCGCCTGGGGCCCGGTGGGATTTCACTGGGCAAGAATACTCAGACAACGCGGGTGTGCTCGTCAAGAATGCGAGCTTCTCTCTCCTCCGCAACTGTGTAGTGCAGAGTAACAGCTACGGAGTTCTCGTTGTCGACCACGCAAGACTGGTCATGTCGAGATGCACTATCTCGGCCAATTGGGACGGGGTGAGGGCATGTGAGAACTCGGATATCCTCCTACGGAAGTGCACTATTGATCAGAGCTTGAGGTGCGGTATCTGCCTGCATGATCGGGCACGGGCAGTCATCTCGGCTTGCGCACTTGCGGCAAACCGCGTCATCGGCATTCAGGTCTCATCTCATGCAACGGCTGCCCTAGACGCGACGACGGTACGTGGCCCGGGAAAGTTCGGCGTGTGGACAAGCGGCTCTTCCCGCACAGACCTCGAGGATTGCACTGTAGGGGAACCTTCCATGCCGTTTGCGATTGCAGCTCTTCGCGCAGCGGGTGCGGCAACAATGGAGGTTCGAGCCTCAGCAATCCGAACTGTCGGGGAGACAGGCATTCTTGTGGAGGAGTTGGCGGAACTGAAAGCCCACGACACGACAGTACAGGGTTCCTCCAAAGACGCTATCAAAGCAATCGGCGAAAGCCAGCTGCAGATGATGGAGTGCACAGTGTGCGAGTCGGATGAAGCCGGTATCCGACTGGAAGGCCGTGCTTCTGCAAGATTGTCTTGGTCTATGCTCAACAACAACGATTATGGAGTCAGGCTCTACGGCGAGTCGTCGCTATCAGCAGTTGGGTGTTCCTTTGAGAACAACGACGCTCATGTGGATTTGAATGAGTCTTCCTCTGCTGCTATGCATCAGTGTAACCTCACGGGTGGCGACTTCGGCATTGAGTCATACGATTCGTCGAGAGTCGCCGCTACGGATTGCCTTGTGGAGGAGTGCAAGAACAATGGTCTTGTAATCATGGATTCAGCAACTGCTAGCATTGATACATGTCGCTTCAGGGAAAACGGCTGTGGCATCGTTATCGAAGGAAGCTCCTCGCTCACCCTGCTCAGAAGCGAGATTCGCGAGAACGAATATGGCTTGTATCTCTGGGAGGCAGGCTGCTGTGTCGAGGAAGAGGCTCACTTCAGTGGTGCTGTCTCTGGACGTGGCAACATCATTCGGTCAAACGGCTCTGACACATGTCCGATGCTCGATGCGCCATGGCCAGAGGACTTTTTCGATGCGAGGGTTCTCATGGTTCCTTCTGAATACGCAACGATTCAAGAGGCCGTCGACACAGCTTTCCCGGGAGACACTGTCAGGTTGGCCGAGGGCGAATACGACGAGCGGGTGTCTATCGACAAGCCTATCACTCTCGAAGGAGCAGGAGCCGCAACAACTGTAGTTCACAAGCGCTACGTTCACTACAGCGACATTGACTACCCTCCTGCTTTGGAAGTGGTGTTAGATGCGGGGATGGTTGTGCTGCGGGATTTCGCCGTTCTAGATTGTGGGCTAGGAGTATCTGCTACGTTGGCGTGCGAAGCCGCTCTGAAGGTAGAGAACGTTAGAATCACTCGATTGGGGGACTGCAGATCGCGAGGCTTCACCCTGAGAGGTGCTGGCTCTGTTGATCTTGCAGAGTGTTGCTTCCACGGCCTGGAGTATGCAATCGTTGCGACGGACGTCACCCTCCATTTAGCGGACTGCTCGTTTGGAGCTCTCTGGAAGCACAGTGCAATGGGTTTGGAAGCTAGAGGAGGAACACATGTAAAATGCCTGAAAAACGTGTTCTTCGGCCAGAGCTACGGTTTCTTTGCTCATCCATCCTTCGTGGGCATGGCTACGGGAACGTCGAACCTCGTTGACGCTGGTTCCTATGCAGTCTGGCCCGTACCCGAAATCCAGGATTCGCCGTGGCCAGCTCAGATGATCGTAAGCGAGTACGCTGAAGAAGTTCTTAACCTCTGGCGAGTCATTGCAGAAGCTCAGTACGTCTTGTTTGCGGATGAGGACTACTTGGCCGCATCCGAGTTGCTCAATGTCGTGCTGGAAGAGGTTCGAGAATGGCCGAATCCATTGCTTGAAGCAAGGGCAAGCTTCCTCTTGGCGCTGGCCTACGAGCGGTTGGGGAAACGTGCGTATGCAGCATCCCTTTATATGGAAGCAACGCGATTTGCCGAGAGCTTTGGCCATTCGATCTACGAGGTTTCACTTCTAGACGAAACCCTGGGAGAGTGGTTGGGCGTTCCGGGTGCTCGAATCAGCGGGATTCGTGGAGAGTTTGTGGCCCTTGTTGGAGCCCTCGCGAGGTATATCCTTGCACAGGACTATAACGAAGATGAAGCTCATGAGAAAGCCATCGAATCCCTGAGCGAAGCTCTCGAATCTCTAGCGGGTGCCAGCGAGTCCGGGGCATTCCATGAAGACCTCCAGTGGCTCTCCCTCTTCGAACTTGGCAAGGCTTACGAGGGTCTAGGCTCGTATGATGCTGCAGTCGGAGCGTATCTCGAATCAATATCGATCATCGAACAAGTGAGAGCCAATATCTCCTCCGAGGAGCTGAAGGTCTTCTGGCATGAGAGAACAAGTCAGGTCTATGAGCACCTCGTTGATCTCTTGTACGAGATGGGTGAAGGCTCTTCCGCGTTTATGTATGCCGAACGTTGTAGGGCACGCCTATTCCTCGATCTTCTGGCTGAAGGCCCTGTGGAGGCGCTTGCGAACATAGCCGAGGAGGGAATCAGCACGGGTGTCGTTGAAGCTTCCGTGATTGAATCTGATCTTGCTGAAGTCGTCGCCAAGCTCCCAGAGGATACCACGGCACTGGAGTACTTCGTTTCTGACAACGCTATCTATCTCTGGGTGGTCCGTGATGGTGTGGTGCGGACACCCATCCAGATTTCATGCAGTCGAGAAGCCCTTATGGATCAAGTCATTGCCTGTCGGCAGGCCCTTGAGTCGGGAGACCCCGCAGCCAATTTTCACCTCGCGATTCTCTACGACTGGCTGATCGCGCCGGCCGAAGATCTGCTGCCAGCATCGGACGGCGAAGACATCGTTCCTCACTTGGTGATCGTCCCCTCGGGGCCGCTCTACTATCTCCCGTTCCAGGCTCTCCTACGCGTAAGCGAGGACCGAGCAGAACGCCAACGTCTGATTGAACGCTACTCCATCAGCTACACGCCCAGCCTCGTCACCCTCAAATATGCTCAGCAGCAAGGCTCTCCCCTCGCAGAAGTATCATTCCTGGCTCTTGCAGATCCGAATTCTGGTGACCCTGCCATCGGGCGACTGCCCGAAGCACAGACCGAGTCACGACGGATCGCTTCCCTATTCTCACTTTCCGAGGTCTTTGTTGATACCGCCGCAACGGAATCTGTCGTGCAAGCAAGAGCCTCGGTCGTAACGGACGTTCTCTTCTCCACCCACGGTCTGTTCAACCCACACAACCCGATGTTCTCCTACCTGCTGCTCAGTCCAGACGAAGGAAGCGACGGAAGACTCTACACGTACGAAGTGTTCGGCCTTCCGCTCTCTGCCAATCTTGTCGTGCTCAGTGCCTGTGAGACCCTGCTTCCCTCGATGGAGGATATGGAGGGACAGATCAGAGCGATACGTGCCGCACCCGAAGACGAAGAGATCGAGCTGACCAACGAACAGCTGGAGACCCTGACCATGGGAGATGAGATCTCTGGGTTGACGAGGGCTTTCTTGTATGCGGGCACACCATCGGTCCTCTCCAGTCTGTGGAGCGTGTACTCGCAAGC
>SPBW01000020.1 GCA_004525685.1 Candidatus Atribacteria bacterium | reverse complement strand
TACCCTGCCCCAGAGGTCTTGGTCGTTGACACAACAGCCGCTGGAGATGCATTCAACGGAGCCCTGGCGTGTGCCATTACACGTCTGCCACTTGGTGAAGCCATTCAATGGGCCAATCTGGTGGCGGCTCTGTCAACCATGAAGGTCGGTGCCCAGCCTTCCCTCCCAAGGCTCGACGCGGTTGAGGTGTTCACAGAGAAACAGCCAGCCCCCCGCTTCCCACATTGAGTCCCACAGGCTCTGAACTATCACACTGTGGACAGAACGAGGGTTCTGTTTGCAGCCACTTGGGCTCCATGCTGTTACATGGTCCACTCGTTCGAGCACCTCTCAAGTTCAGGCCAGCATTGTGTATTTGCATGAATCCAGGGTATGTTCTGCCGATTCGCCATGGACATCATTCACGGCGATTCGTTGGGAGGGAAGAATGCCGAGAATAAGAATCACAGTTGTCAGGCGGGCCGTTCACAAAGATCTGCAGGATATGCATCTAGACCGTGACTCCTTTCCACAAGCGTATGGGCCGTGTGAGGTGATGCAGGAAGGCGACACATTCTTCGTTGAAGGCCCCTATCCAGCAAGACCTGACGCCTTTCGTTGTCATGATGCATGGATCGATATCCAGAGGAGCCTTGCGGCTGTTATGTACGGTGGTAATCTCCCCTGGATCAAGCAGGCTGGTACGACTGTGGCGTCATGTAGTGATGGGATGCGGCCTGTGTCATTCAAGATCGAACGAGTCAGTGGGTGATCAGTCAGGCTCGCCAGAAGTGCTGTCTGGACGTCGATGCGCTCAGTATCTCATGCTCAATGGGAAACGCAGCGAGCTGGCACCTCAGCGGCTGAGCAGAGATAGCAATCCCGAAAGGTCGAGCGCCGTATAGGCTAATGCTGCGACGAAAAGAATGGCTAGAGCTCTGGCTCTACAGGGCGAACTAGCCCACTGCCGAACGCTCTGCCCACCAATAGACCAAAGGGATGTTGCTGTGAACGCGGCGAGTGCCAAAACCAGCGATGCCAAGACCAGCTTGAACGAGCGTCCCTGGATGGGCGCCAGAAACACAGTGAATACAGTCAAGCCATAGAGGATCGCCTTGGGATTCATGAACTGCAGCGTCAACCCGCGAAGAAATCCATGCGGCTTCGCAGTTTCAGTCTCAGTTTGGACGCTGGCCCTACTTCGATAGATTTCAAGGGCAAGCCAAGTTACGTAGATTGCCCCGGCAATACGCATCGGTGCTATGATCCTTGGAACGACTGCCGCAATAACGGCGGAAACCATCGCGCAGAGCAGCATAAGTAGAAAGAACCCCACGCTGATACCCATAATAAGTGGAAGCGCACGCCGATATCCATGGCGTGCCCCCATTGACGCACACAGGATGTTGTTGGGGCCGGGAGTCATCATTGTCATAGCGACGAACAGGGAGGTTCTTGCTGTGTCAATCATCGCAATGCTCCCTTCCAGATTCCCTGCTAGGTCTGCCTTCACAAGGGATGTTGTGCCAACCATTCACGGATCAGCTCGGGTCGTTATTGAGTCACAGCAACGCCGCAGCTTCAAGGAGGAATTTGGCGGGCACTACGGCGTGCTGTGCTCTGCTGCAGTTCATTACGTATCTAGTTGGCACCCATTCATGACTCGTTCCCGCCCAGATTGCTGCTCCTGAAAACAAAACGCCCCCGCTGAAGCGGCGAATTGATTTCTCCCTCTGAACAGACAAGCTGCCCCCGTACAAATGTCATGCGTGGCCACCCTGACACAACCAAGTTCTCGTAAGGAGACCAGTCGCAATTCATATGAAGCTGATCGTGGTTCAACTGCTGCCTGGCCTTGGGATCGAACAGCACGATATCCGCGTCAGATCCAGGCATGATTACGCCCTTCTTGGGATAGAGGCCAAATCGCTTTGCTGGATTGGTAGCAACAAGGCGCACGAATAGTGGCAACGGCCACTTGCGTTTCGCAACGGCCTCGGAATACAAAAGGGGCAGCCGTGTCTCGACTCCAGGCATTCCATTGGGTACATCCAAGAATCCCAACGCTCCGCCTTGCTTCTGCTCGAGCGTGAAAGGGCAGTGATCCGTTGCAAGAATACTGACCGTCTCGTCTTCAAGCCCGCTCCACAGCGCCTTCGCATGACGAGGACGGCGAAGTGGTGGGCTAATGGCGTAGAGAAGGGCGTGCTCCGAATCATAAACCGTGTCATCGAGCAGGACATACTGCATGCAGGTTTCGGCAGAGACGTTCGGGTTTCTTGCTGACCGGATCAGATCAAGTCCTTCAGCTGTAGAGAGGTGGTGAATATGGGTTGCACATCTCGTCTTCTCTGCAATGGCCAACACGCTACGGATGGCATCGACTTCTGTCGCAGGTGGCCGACTTTTCGGATGGTAGTCCATCGATGACCATCCGGCACTGAGATACTCTTGCCTAATCGCTTCGATCCGTTCGCCATCCTCTGCATGAACATCGACTTGTGCGCCCAATGCGGCCGCCCTTTGCATAAGCCGCGTCAATTCACTCGATTGAAGCATCAGTCCTTCGTCGGGATAGGCTGTGAACGCCTTCAGGCTCGTAATCCCTAGACCCAAGACATCAGGAAGTTGAGCCAGTGTTTCATCTGAGACGTCATTGATGATCATGTGCAATGCGTAGTCAATCATCGATTCACGATCGCCCAAAGCAATATGGGCTTGAATGGAGTCCGCAAGAAGGGTGTCAGCAGAGGGCGACACGAAATCGAACATCGTGGTTGTTCCACCCATGGCTGCAGCCTGGCTCCCCGACGAGAAGTCATCTGAAGAGACTGTCCCTCCGAACGGCAACGAGAGATGAACATGCACGTCGATTCCCCCGGGCAAGACGAGCAACCCTCGTGCATCGATGTACTTGGAGGCAGGGTGATCGCGCAAATCACCCAGCTTGGCAATGCGGCCGTTCAAAACGCCCACATCTGCACGCAGAGCCTCGGTTTCGCCCACTACCGTGCCGCCGGTGATGATGAGATCCATTAGCTGTCGTTTTGATGAGTGCGATCTCATGGGCGCTTCCCCTTCCTCCGTTGACGAACTGAGTTCCTAACCCGCCGATGGTTCGCTTACAGGCGCCAGTGAGCGTGCTCCTGCTGCTTCGCAGCCACCGCCAGCCATCATTCTCCCCACCTCATTCGCAGTAGCAGATTTACGATCGACTACGCCAACAACGCTGCCTTCATACATCACTGCGATGCGATCGGAAAGCGAAAGGACCTCATCAAGATCCTCAGATATCAGTAGAATTGCGGTCCCGTCTGCACGCTGAGCCACAATTTGCTGGTGGACGAATTCAGTGGCTCCAATATCAAGGCCTCGCGTTGGCTGAGCAGCGATCAGCACATCGGGATTGCGCGAGATTTCGCGTGCAAGAATGAGTTTCTGCATATTCCCGCCGGACAGGCTGCCAATCTGTGTTTGGCGCGATGGCGTTTTAATGTCATATCTCTGGATCAGACGATCGGCCATTGCCGCAATCGCCTTGAAGTTCATGAAGATGCCACGGGAGTAGGGTGCATGCCCGTGGTTCTTCAGGATGAGGTTCTCCTCAACTGAGAATTCCTGAACAGCGCCGTCGACCATGCGTTCTTCAGGGATGTGCGCGATACCGGCTTCGAGTCGGCGATGCGTCGACCATTGAGTCATGTCTTCCCCATTCAGGGTGACAGTCCCCGCAGAGATGGATCTCGTACCAGCAATCACTTCAGCCAATTCTCGTTGCCCGTTGCCAGAGACACCAGCTATTCCCAAGATTTCTCCTGCATGGACTTCAAGATCGATGCCACACAGAGAGGGGAAGCCACGGTCGCCGTCAGCATGCACACCGTCAAGCATGAGACGGACGTCCCCACGTTCTACGTCTGGGTGATCAATGCGCAACAAGACCTCTCGCCCAACCATCATGCAAGCTAGATCCGCTTGCGAGACGGCGTTTGTCATAACGCTCCCGGCCACTCTCCCATCACGCAAGACAGTCGCCCGTGCGCTGAGTCGCAATACTTCTGGAAGCTTATGACTGATAAACACGAGAGAGTGTCCTTCCTCAGACATCGTGCGAAGCGTGTTGAACAGCTCGTCAACATCCTGGGGAGTCAGAACTGCTGTCGGCTCGTCCAGAATGAGAAGATCTGCGCCACGATAGAGTGCTTTGAGGATTTCAACGCGCTGTTGCTCTCCGACAGAAAGCCGCCACACTTCTTCCGAAGGGTCGACTCGCAGGCGATAAGCCTCGGATAATTCGTGAACTTTCTCTGTGACCCGATCGAGATCCAGAACAATGCGGCGCGAGGAAGACAGTCCCAAGGCGACATTCTCAGCCACTGTCAAGGTGGGTACGAGCATAAAGTGCTGATGAATCATCCCGATGCCATGTGAGATCGCATCAAGCGGAGATCTAAGCGTAACTGGCTTCCCGTTGATCAAGATTTGCCCTTCGTCTGGGGAATACATCCCATAGAGAACCTTCATCAGCGTGCTCTTGCCCGCCCCGTTCTCCCCCAAGAGAGCATGAATTTCTCCTGCTCGCACATCGAAATCAACGCCATCGTTCGCCAAGACACCTGGGAATCGCTTGACAATCCCCTTCATTTCTAGCGTGGAAAGCACTGGTTCGCTCTTCATGCCGGTCCCCTTCAAGAAGTGGAGGGCACCCGCAATGAATCGGGTGCCCTCCTGCAAGAAACTACGGATATGAATTGATGCTGCCGTCAATGATGCCTTGGATGGTCTTACCGAACAGAGCGGCTTCATGAACCTCAACATAGAGTCCGCCATTCGCGAGATTCAGGTCATACAGCTCTCCACCAAGGACTCCGGCCCTGATGCTCTCGATCATGGGACGAATGCACACCTTCCAGTCATAAACCGAACTCAGCGCGACTGTGGCCGGCGCAAGATAGGATTGGTTGATGCGCATTCCGAACCAGAGGGCACCATTGTCGCGGGCTACTCCCATTGCAGCGACAACAGCCTGGGACGTCCCAGTGAGAATGTCTGCGCCTGCGGCGACCATCGTTTGGGCTGCCTCGCTGGCTAGAGCACTGTCGCTGTACGATCCCGTCCATACAGACAGAACTTCAATATTGGGATTCGCCGCCTTGGCGCCTGCAGTGAAGCCGGCCTCGTACCCTGCAACATCGCCGGACTGAATGGGGTTGATTAGTCCAACTGTGCCGGATTCGCTGAGCCTAGCAGCGAGACCGCCGACTACGTAGCCGACTTCATCGGCAGAAGCGTCATACCCAAAGAAGTTCGCGAGTCCATATGCCATGAATGGAGTTCCGTCCGTTCCAATGGCAAAGCTCGTGCCCGGGAAGTCACGGGCGGCTTCGATCAGGATGTTGCCAAATTGGCCGCCATGGCCAATGATGAGGGCGTAGCCCTCTGCCGCGTAGTCACGGGCGGCTACGTCTGCGTCCGCGATATTCCACATATTCTCGCTGTATGCGACTTCGAGATTGTCTTCTCCGTACTCGTCCACGAGGGCAAGCAGGTCTTGATAAAGGCCTTGGCTCCACTCGCCGTCGTTAATTGAGCTGGGCAGGATGATCGCGATCTTTAGTGGCGCACCCAGCGCGCTGAATCCGACTGTCAGCAGGGCCATTCCTAGAATTGCTAGTAACACTTGGACTTTCTTCATGTTATTCCACTCCTTAGTCTCCTTGAGTCCTAGTTGCTGTATCTCCCGATATGCCCGTTTGTGCCTTCCTGCCAGCCATCACCTCCAGTTCCTATTGCCCGCGCTCGAATGGTTTTGTCAATGCGCTTGGGGCCTGCGAGTTGCGTCGTTTCATCGTTGCCAAGACGACAATGGTGATCACGTAGGGGAGCATTAACGTGAGGTATGGAGAAATGCCGATGCCCTCAACCTGTGCCCAGATCTGCAGCGCATTCACTGTGCTGAACAGTAGTGCTCCCAGTAACACGCGTACAGGACGCCATCCCCCAAAATAGACGAGGGCAACCGCAATGAAGCCCATCCCATTCGTTAGATTGGGCTGAAACAGATTCAGCAACGCAATCGAGAGAGAGGCTCCAGCAATTCCTGCAAATACGCCGCCCAAAGTGACGGTTTGATATCGCACGCGACGCACTCGTACTCCCAGTGAATCGGCTGCATGCGGGTTTTCTCCAACAGCGCGGATCTTGAGGCCGAAAGGAGTCTTGTTCAGAACAAACCACGCAATCGGAACGAGCGCAAACGCGATGTACACGAGAATATTCTGGTGGAAGAGAATCGGCCCCAAAACTGGAATCTTGGACAGGCCGGGTATGTTGATCGGCTGAAGCCCCGAGATTGTGCGAACGCCTCCAAGCGTCTGATTGAACAGCATCTCGCTCAATCCAAGACAAAAGAGATATAGAGCGATACCACTAACGCCTTGGTCTGCGCGCATACTGACGCTCACAAACGCCATGATGAATCCGAGAAGGCCACCGGCAAGCCCTGCTGCGATCACGCCCAGAGCGAGGCTTCCTGTTGTGATTCCGACGTAGAAAGCAGCATAGGCGCCAATCAGCATGATGCCATCAAGACCCAGGTTGAGAACGCCACTTGCCTGGCTGAGCGTCTCACCAATAGCTGCGAACAGGTAGGGAGTCACCAAGCGGAGCGAAGACGAAACAATCCCAACAATCACAGCCGTCATCGTTCCTCTCCTTCTCCCTGGGACACGCAATTGGGCGGGGGTGTCCGCAGGAGTTCAGTGTCTGCCCTTTGCCGGGCCCGTCGCCGGCGGACGTAGTCTGTTCCCACAACGAGGAGGGCTATCAGGCCGGTGATGGCTCCGATGAGCGCAGACGGCACCTGGAGCGCCCTCTGAATGCGAGCGCCTCCCGTCAAGAGCGCGCCAAAAAGAAGAGATGCTGGAATAGCGCCCAGTGGATGCAACTGGCCGAAGAGCGCGACGACAATTCCGTTAAAACCTGCACTCCCAGTGAAGTAGACGGCAGAACCTTCTGTGATGAGACGATGCTGGACCCCGATCAGTTCGATAGCTCCGCCGAATCCAATCAAGGCTCCACTGAGCACCATCGCAAGAATCATGTATCGACGTGGATTGATGCCGGCAGCTTCACTGGCGCGGAGACTCTTTCCAACGACGCGAATGCGATACCCGATCGTCGTTCTCCAAAGAAAGACATAGACCAAGACAGCAAGCACAACAGCTATTGCCACTCCAAGATGGAGCCGGGTCGGAGCCAGTCTAGGAAGTTCGATGGCGAGTCTCGCCGTCTCAGGCATGAATCGCCCTGACAAAGCATGTGCGGGATCATTCATCGGACCACTGAGGAGATAGACCATACCGAGCGTGGCGATGTAATTCAGCATAATCGTGCTGAGAATCTCACTCACGTTGAACCGCACCTTGAGCCAGCCCGCGATGCCAGCCCAGATCGCCCCCGCCATCGTGCCTGCGGCCAGACTCAACACGAGAACCAACCAAGTCGGCCAGCCCGGGATGGCAAAGGCAACAGCAGCGGCAGCCAATGCTCCCGTGACCAGCTGCCCTTCTCCACCAATATTGAATACGCCCGCTCTGAAGGAGACGCAGATCCCAAGCGCCACAAACAGGAGAGGACAGGCTTTCACAAGCGTGTTGGCAATCGCATGCTTGTTGCCAAACGCTCCGTTGAAGAGTTCTGATAAGGCTTCCATCGGGCTCGCGCCCAGAGCAGCCACCACGACCCCTCCAATGGCAAATGCAGCAGCAAGGATGCCGAGAAGAATCAGGACGCTTTGGAGACGACTGACGCTGAGGTACTTTCTCAGCAACTGATTGAGGATCATGAGGTGCAATCCTGCCCTTCGTTCGCTGTTGTTGGCGGAGCTTCTCTGGATAGACAAAGTGCTCCTGTCGGGCAGGTTGATGCGCAAAGACCGCAGAGCCTGCAGCGATCGTCGTGAATTTGATCAGGGGCTCTTCGCGCCTGATAGGAGCAGACGCGAATGCATGCGCCGCAATCAACGCAGAGGTCTCCGTCAAAGGAGAAGAACTCGTGCGGCGTGACTTCCCGAGAGGACGGCGTCATGAACGGCGTAGACAGGCACTTCTTGAGCGCGGGCAATCCCGCGCCGATCGCGTCCTGGATTCTGGTATACCCCAGTTCGGCCAGTCTGTCGGAGAGGGCACCCACAAGCCCGGCGAACACCTGCAAGCCCGAGACCATTGGGAGAGAGCAGATACCTATTGCTGTGGCTCCCGCCATGAGCATCTCGACACAATCGTCAACTCGGTAAATACCTCCCGTGCCTACAATTCCAGATTCCACGGCCATCGCAATATCAGCAACCACGCGAAGAGAGAAGGGAAGGATTGCACTGCCTGTTAGCCACCCTACACCACTCGCAAGAAGAGGCGCTCGCTTCTCGATGTCGAATCTCAGCGTCGGGCCGACGGAATCGATTGCCGTGATCCCCGATGCGCCAGCCTGAAGACACGCAACGGCAACATCTTTCACATTCGGCCAATTGGCGCTAACTTTGACCAAGATTGGAAGATTCGTTGACTGGGCCGCTGCTCGCAGCATGGGGAGCATGGCGCGCGAGTCATAGGAGCAGACCTCGATCGCATCAGCACCCGATGACGCTAGCAGCCCGACATAGGCTGCTATGTTTGGCGGTTTCATACCAACGCTGGCGATAACGACGGCTCCGCCCTCTTTCGCAATCGGTATCTCCCGTTCCAACCAGTCGTTTGGCCCAAGATCAGACCACAACTCACAGTTGAGGAGACTTGAGTTCAGCTTCGCGATATGCGGAATGGGGTTTATCGCAGCTTCTTCGCAAATCGTTTTCGTTACCACAGCCCCCGCTCCTGCTCGATGAGCACGTAGAAGGGCGGCTCCATCAAAAGAAAGCGGACCTGAGGCAAGCACGAATGGATTTCTTAGATCGATTCCGCAGAGGCGCGTGGATAGATCTACCATCTAGCCACTCTCCCATAAACGCAATGCCTGCTGGTTGGCATCCTGTCGAACCTTTTTCACGTCAAGGGACAGCACTTTGCCGTTCTTCATGAGAACATTGCCGCCAACCATCGTCAGCTTCACGTGCTCAACGTCTCGATAGATCGCGATCTGCTCAACGGCGTTGTGTGAGTTTAGGGGGGTATCCGTGACCATCGTGATTCCGATGAGATCGGCCCAATGCCCCTGTTTGATTTCTCCTATGTCTGGTCGCGCAAGTGCTTGTGCACCCCATGTCGTCGCCATGCTGAAGACATCGCGAGTAGGCATGACTTGAAGATCCTGTAGGGCCGCCTTTTGGATGAGGTGCGCCGCTCTCATGACCTCAAACGCACTGTTTACGTAGCCATCCGTGCCAAGTCCCGGCCGAATTCCTCTCTTGATCATTGCCGGGACCGGCGCGAATCCGCCGCCGACCTCGCAGTTGCTGATTGGCTGATGAGATACTCGGACGCCCCGCTCGTAGAGGATGTCTATCTCATCGCTATCGACGGCAACGGCTTGCGAGACCAGCACGGAGTTGCTCCACAGACCAAGACGGTCGTACCACATGACTGGGCGTTCGCCATAGCGCTCAAGGCAGGCTTTCGGTTCATAGGCGCTTTCCGACAGGTGAAGGTGGAGGTCACACTCCAGATCCTGCATGGTCTGTCCGGCCAATTCGATGAAGGATTCCGAGCAGCTGAAGCTTGTGTGCGTACACAGCATTCCGCTGATGAATTCGTCGTTCTGATGATCCCTAATGAAGGAAGCGTTCTCTGCTAGAAGTCGTTCGCCACGCGCTCTGTCAATCCGCTCGGAAGCCTCTGTCATCAGAACAGCTCTCAAACCAGCGGCGCGCACCACGTTCGCTTCAGATTCAAGGATTCCCTCTGGAGCGTTTGGCGCCTCTAATACGTCACAGAAGGACGTGATCCCTCCACGGATCATGTGATAGCATGCAAGCGCCATCGCAGCCTCGATCATGGGGCCATCGAGTTTGTCTTCCACGTAGGGCCACCAGAAATCGTCCAGCAGCTCGAAGAACTCTCGCTGCACTCCATGCGCTGGCATCCCGTGTGATAGCAATCCGTAGGAATGCATGTGGGTATTGATCAATCCAGGCATCAGCAGTAAGTCTCTTGCGTCGACCAGCTCCGCATGGGGATGATCGCTACATAGCAGCCCATTGGAATCGATCCCTGCGATGAGTCCGTCCTTTATCCACACACCCGTGTCCCATTGCAGTGTGGAATCAGCAGAGCACAAGAGGGCCCCTCCGAGAACGACGCGTTCAGCCATGAGCTTCCTCCTTCAGTCTTCTGGCGACATCGACGAGGTCGAGTCGCTCTAATGTCTCAGTAGTCGGCCACCCCAATCGCGTGTCCCAGCCGCGTAGCGTGTAGTACTCGTCGAGCATTTCTTCTGCATGCGCGATTTGGCCCTTCGCTCCCCCGGCGATGAAGGGTTCGTCAACGAATCGCCGGGGAAGTCGATCATCTGCGCGCGTGATTCCGTGAAGTGCGTTGTAGGCTCGCATGAGGTTGGTGATTCTCTCACCCGTGGTGCGTAGGCTGATCTCAGTGAACGGAAGTCCTGTCGCATAGGTCAGGCCCTCTGCGATTTCACTCCAGTAGATCTCCGCCATGACATGAGTACCACCGGATTTGCAGATGCCGACCGAATCAACGACAGCTCCGAGATCCTCTCCATCCATGACGAGGAATGGCTTGTATCTCAGTGCCTGCGGGTCGCTCATCTCGGGCAAGAACTCCTGCCCGTACCGCCGTGCAACTTCATGGGGGTATCCGGTCTCATCAATCGTCGGGAAGGCCTTCAGGTGGTCGGCTCCGCGGCTCGATGTAATGTGAGCCAGACCCATTGATTGCTGCGCGCGTCCGTCTTGGGCAGGAATCTCCATCCCCTTGACCTCCATGGCATAAAGGGATGCGTCTCCGCCGATCTTCTCCGCTGCGCGTCTTACTCCCAGCGACAACAGAGCACCTAAGCCCTTGCGCGCTGCGATGAGTTCTATGAGAGAGAGAGCCGTTCGATAGTCTCCCCACTGAGGTTTCGTTCCGGCAGCAAGTTGTTCATTCAGAAGCCCGTTCTCATGTAGTTCCATGGCGAAGGAAATGACTCGTCCAGTGGAAATGGTGTCCAGTCCCAGTCGATCGCAACGCTCGTTGGCAGCGATAATGGATGCGAGGTTGCTGTTCTCGATGGCCGCCCCGAAGGAATTCAGCGTCTCATACTCAAGGCTTGATGTGATGGCGCCAGCAAATTCGCCTTCTTGTACTTGAAACACCTTGTCGCAACGAATCGGGCACGCGAAGCAGCCATCGTCGCGAACCCAGTACTGATTGCGTAGCGCTTCCCCATCGATCAGTTCGGCATCTGCGTATTCTCCCCGCTGGAAATTGCGAGTCGGGAATCGGCCCGTCTCATTAACGATGGGGACAAGTCCTGATGTGCCGTGACGAGCAATCCCCGGATAGAAGTCGTTCGCGCGAATCCGTTGGTGCATGCGTCGAGCTAGTTCAGAGAATTCAACGGGGAAGGCCAGAGGCACTCTCGCTCGACCTCTCGCAGCAATAGCCTTGAGGTTCTTCGATCCCATCACGGCGCCGAGACCAGCCCGGCCGAAACTCCGGTTCGGAGTGGCTTGAATCGAAGCAAATGGGACGAGGTTCTCGCCCGCCGGTCCGATGCAGGCTACCTTGATCTGCTGATCCCCTTTGCTATTTCGAATCGCCGCTTCGGTTTCTACAGTATCCAATCCCCACAAGTGAGTGGCGTCTTCGATCTCGAATACGCCATCATGCAGCCACAGGCTCACAGGGCGATCAGCAGCGCCCGATATGACGAGGGCATCAACACCAGCGAATCGCAATTCAGGACCTAGATACCCGCCGCAGTTGGAGTCACCATAGATTCCAGTGAGCGGCGACTTGGCGATGGCCTCCATTCGGCCAGAGCAAGGCCACGGAGTCCCAACCAACGGACCCGTGGCAAAGATGAGCAGGTTCTCAGGTGAGAGTGCATCCACAGAGGCGGGCACCTCATCCCAAAGAATCTTGACGCCGAAACCATTCCCACCGAGCCAGGTTCGTGCGAGATCAGACGAAACGTCCTCCCGCCGGATCGTCCGATTGGAGAGGTCGACTCGAAGTATGGTCCCGGCATAGCCCTCGGGTGAGGTCATTGCACCGCTCCGATGAGAAACCCCAGATTCAGCTCTCTTAGTTTCGCGGCCGTAGGAATTCCGTTCTCATCCCAACCACGAAGTGCGTAGTATTTCGCCAGCATCGCATCCATGTCTTGGATTGTGTGTTCGCTGACGTTCTCGCCATGCTGTACAAGCAGCGTCTCTTCTGTGAAACGTAATGGGAGCTTATCGTCCTTGGCTGTAAGTCCTAGTCGGGCATTGTACATTCGCTCTAGGTTGACGATTCGCTCACCCGTGGATAGCAGGTCATTGGAGTCCGTGTTCACCCCCATCGCTTTCAATCCCTTCGCGAGGTCCTCGGGATACAACGGGTAGGTTTCGACTGTGCTGAATTTACATACGCCCAGAGAGTCAGCAACAGCACAGTAGTGTTCGCTGAAGAATAGCAAATCAGGTTTGCAGGCTTCCTCGCTCGGGTCCATGACAGATGGCATGACATGTGGAATCATGGCATTGCCCGCATCCACAAGTCGCGCCGTATCAATGGTTGGCAATCCATAAAGATGATCTGCGCCTCGATTGGATGTTGCATGCCCGAGGGCGAATCCCTTGAGCACTCGCCCCTCTTGAGATGGGACCTCTAATCCCTTGACCTCAATCGCAAATCTTGAGGACCCCTTCCCAATTGCCTTCGCAGCACGACGCACGCCGTCTGCCAGCACGCCACCGAGGCCTTCTCTGAGTGCAATTTGCTTTACGAGCTGGACGATCGCCTCTGCATTGCCCCAGCTCAGGTCTAGATTCGAGTCGTCGAGAAGTCCGTTTTCAAAGCACTCCATGGCGAACGCAATGGATGCCCCCGTCGACAGCGTGTCCATACCCAACTCGTTGCACAGCATGCTGGCATAGATGATTGCCTCGGCATCCTCGCAGTAGCATTGCGGGCCGAACGAATCGATCGTCTCGTATTCAGGGCCTGCAGTGCGGCACTGATACGCGCCAGCCTTCACTTCTGAGATGCGGCCGCAACGAATGGGACACCCCAAGCAGCCCTTGATCTCAATCTTGTATTCCTCAAATGCCTCGGCATCGATCTTGTCGATGAAGGGGACTTGGCCCAATTGATGATTCTTCGTTGGCAGATCGCCAACGTGATTCTTGATGGCCAATAGGAAGGGCGTTCCCCACTTGCGAAGATCGGCAATCATGGGAGACGACAGAATCTTTTGTGTGGCCGCCTTCGCCTCAACACGGAACTCTTGAGAGAGCGAGCGGGAACTGCTTCTACAGACGACCACTGCCTTCAGTTTCTTCGACCCGAATACGGCCCCACCGCCCGTTCGGCCTGCTGCTCGGCCTCCGTCGTTCATGACACTGGCGAAGAGCACGCCATGTTCACCTGCCGGCCCGATGCAGGCGATGGCCGCATCAGGGTATTTTTTGGACAGACGAGCTTCCGTCTCGCTCGTTGTCATACCCCATACGTCGTCTGCTGCCTCTACTCGAACGGTTTCTCCATCGATTACCACCAGGCTCGGTGTCTCTGCGGCTCCTGTAATCACCAATGCGTCCACTCCAGCATTGGCCAAGTACGGACCAAGCTTCCCGCCTGCGTTAGCGTATCCATAGCAGCCCGTAAGCGGGGACCGAAACGTTAGGTGATAGCGAGAGGCGGCAGGCCAAGATGTCCCGTTGAGTAGGCCTGAAGACAGAATCAACACATTGCGGGGATCGAGGGCATCAACCTCAGGTGGAACGAGGTCGTACAGCAGATGCGCTGCATAGCCTCTGCCACCCAAGTACGCGGCAATATCTTCGCTTGGTGTAGCGACAGAGCTGATACTACGGTCTGTCAGACTCACGGTGACGGTCCTACGCATCATTCTCCAATCCTGGGGACGAGTCGGGCATCAATCAGTTCCCACTCATTAGCCCAGCAGTTGCCTACAAGCATGAGAGATCGAGATTCTGCTCTTGTGCTGCCAGCCTGCCTGCCTCAAGGACAACGGCGTATTCAGCCACTCTCTTGCCCAGCTTCTCCAGTCGCTCGACTCCAACCTCGTCCTCTTCTACACCCTTTGCTTTGCGATCCTTGGACCACACGCAAGCGCCGAGGTAGTTGCCGAGAGGCCCCCCGGTCACCAGGAATTCGTAGGTAAGGAAGAAGTTGTTGATGGTCGTGAGTGTCAATTCCTGCCCTCCGTGACGCGTTCCTCCGACGGCAATGCCTCCTCCGACACGAGGATTCTTGGCGAACGGGTTCTCTCCTCTGCGGAGATTGGCAAACGCCTTGGCACGGAACCGATCCATGAAATCCTTCAGCAATCCCGTGACTGTCGCCTCATACACTGGGGATGCAATGATGAATCCATCTCCAGTGACGAACTGATCGATCAGCTCCTTCATGTCGTCATCCTGCGGGCAGTAGTTGGGAAGAGGAGTGGTCGATTCCATACAGAGATTGCAGTGCGTGCACCGTTTGATGTTCTTGCCACGCAGAACCATGAGCTCGGACTCCACTCCCGGAATGACTTCCGCAGCAGCCAACGCCCTCTCAAGGGCGTATTCCGTGGCACCTTTTCGCGGACTTCCGCACAGGCCGATGATTTTTGCCATTTGCTCTCTCCTTTTCTCGCGATCCCCGAGGCGTTTGCCGGAATACTCTATCATTCGAGGACGTCATGCTCGTCGCCTTGACTGACTCAGTTCAGGATGCGCTCGGCTGAGTCCTTGGCTCAATGGCTGCATAGCACGAAGCGGACATAGAACTTAGAATAGTTCGTCAAGCCCGCGCCCCAGGTTGTAAATGCTGAATGCGCCGCCAACATAGACGGCTACGCGCACGGTCTCAGCCACTTCTTCCTTTGTCGCGCCAGCCTCGATGGCCTGCTCAGCCAGTGACTTCACGCCGTGCGGCGTACCCAAGGCAGAATCGATGGCCATGGCCATGAGAAGCTTGACTTTTTTCGAAAGGACACCAGGCTCGAATGTGAATTGCATACTCTGTTCGTGCCGGTTCAGAAGATCCCGATCGAGTGACTCGAACACCGTCAGTGGATATGGCATCGCAGCAGACCTCCACAACCTCGCTTGGATGTCGTCAGCCTGTCTTGTTGCCAGACTGACAGTAGAAAGAGCTTAGAAGCAGAGGTTCAGATTGTCTGTCCACAGATCTAGATGATGTGTGTAGCAATTTCTTGATAGGAGGCCGCGAAGGAGGTGAACGGAGCGATGGTCGCACGCACTACGCTGACGTAGTGAAATCGCGCTCAAGGGCGATGCGCACCAGCTCAGCAAGGCTACTGACGCCCAGTTTGCGCATCATCCGGCTTCTATAGGTGTAGATCGTGCTGCGGGAGAGACGGAGCGTGTCCGCAATCAATGTGTTGGTTTTACCCTCAACGATCAATTGGAGGATCTGACGCTCTCGTGAACTGAGGTGCTCCATGCGCGGGCGGCGAGCAACTCCACTTGGAGTGAGGCTTAAGAGGTGGTGATTCACAATCGATTCCGATACCGCTTTGCTCAAGTAGCGATGACCTTGTGCAACAAGACGGATTGCCGCCACAAGTTCAGCGCCCAAAGAGTGTTTGAGAACATATCCCTGTGCGCCCGATCGGAGGGCATCCAGAACATGCTCTACGGTCGAATGCATGGACAGTACGATGGCGCGTGTCGGAATGCCCAGATTCCTTAGCCGACGGATGGCGTTGATTCCATTCATACGAGGCATCGTTATGTCGACGATGACGATGTCTGGGCATAGCCGCCTCGTCTCGTGAACCATTTGGATGCCATCCTCAGCTTCGCCCACGACTTCGATATCCGCATGCTCGCTCAAGATCGCTCGAATGCCGTCACGCACAATGGCATGGTCATCCGCAAGAACTATGCGAATCGTCAAAGCGGAACCTCCATTACCACCCGAGTGCCCCTGCCTCGCGCCGACTCAATGCTCAAGCTCCCGCCGATGAGTTCAATTCGTTCTCTCATGCCGATGTGTCCCCAACCGCCGGCACTGCCAGGCTCTCTGATGTGATCTGGATCGAACCCAATCCCGTCATCAGATATGACAATGCGCACCGCTTTCTGATCAGATGTAACGTTGATGTCAGCCTTTGACGCCTGCGCGTGCCGAACGATATTGGTGACGGCTTCTTGCGTCACCCGATAAAGTGCGGTCTCTACATTCGCGTCGAGGTGGCCTGACAGATCCACGCCCTCAACGGTAATCGGCAGTCCAGTTCGCTCTGCAAACTGCTCAGCATACCACCTAATCGCTGAGGCGATTCCGTAGTCGTCGAGAACAGGTGGTCTCAGCTCACTCATTACATTATGTACGCGTTCGACGGTCTCATACAGAAGTGTCTGCGCATCGTCGAGGATAGATCGAGCCTCTTCAGTGACACACTTGGCAGCCAGACGCTGAATCGCGATTCCGAGAACGGTCAAATTCTGCCCCACAAGATCGTGCAGGTCGCGGGCGAGTCGCTTTCGCTCGTTCTCCTCACTTGCTAATGAGTGTGCGCCAAGTCGTCGCAATTTTGAAGCGAGACTTCTCAAATCCTCCTGAGACTGCACGAGCGCCGCGGTTCTCTCTTTCACCTGCTCTTCAAGACGCGTGCGTAGCATGCTCAACGTAAGATGCGTATCAATTCTTGAGAGGACCTCTTCTGCTTGAAATGGCTTTGTGATGTAGTCTACGCCACCACTCGCGAAGGCTTCGATCTTGCTATCCGTGCCAGCAACAGCGCTTAAGAAGAGGATGGGGATGTTCTGAAGCGACGGATCGGCCTTGAGCGTTCTGCAGACGTCGAACCCGTTCATGCCTGGCATTCGGATATCGAGGAGAATCAGGTCAGGCAAGCTCGCGCGCACACTCTCAAGTGCATGTTCACCTGAAACCGCCGTGCGCACTCGATAGCCGCGCGCGCGCAGCATCTCACCTAACACTCGCAGATTGTCCGGGCTATCATCGACAATCAGAATATTGTCTCTAGCATCGCCTTCACTCATGATCTGTTCTCCCCTTCTGCAACAGCTCTCGCAGCTCTCCGTGCCTATAGGCATGAATGATCTCACGAAGAGCGGTGCCCATTTCGGCGTGATTCTGAGAGATCTCTGAGGCAATTTCCTCCAGCCGACCTACATCGCCGACTATCACAGCATCACGAAGTCGCTGAAGCAGATCCTGAGGCAATGAATCGAGTTCATCGCGATTCATCCGTAGGGGATTCATTCGGCTCACATCATCGTCTTCCAATCCCGCGCCGGAAGAAGATCCCCTTCTCGTGAGATTGGCTCCCAACACGTGCCAAAGCAGAGCTTGCTCCAGCGGCCTTGCCAGGAAAGCATCAACCCCTGCTATCGTTGTTCTCAATCGCTCTTCGTCCTGTGGGTTGACGGCAACTGCGATGATGGTGACGTGACCGCAATCGTCGTCAGACGCGAGCATCTCACGCTCGATCTTCCGTATCTCTTCAATAGCGAAGGACTGGTTCATGGTGCAATCAGACAGATCCATTAGAATAACATGAGGCCGCCATTCCTGGAAAACGCGCAACGCTTCCTCGTTGTCGGACGTTTCGCGGATGCTAAGATTGAGGGGCTCAAGCATTCGGATAACAGCTTCACGGTTTGCGCTCTTGGGATCGACGATGAGCAGACGTATCTCGCTTCCGACAGCAGGTAGCGGCGAAGACGTACGACACGGCGTGGAGTCCTCGCTGTCACGGAAGAACACCTCGTCGATCGGCATGCAGAAGCGGAAGCGACTTCCCTCGCCCCACTCGCTCTCAACGGCGATACTCCCCCCCATCGCTTCAGCGTACTGGCGGCTGATCGCCAAACCGAGGCCGGTGCCTCCCGCGTGAGCGTTCTCAGTGTGAGGACGCTCAAATGCCTCAAATATCGTCTTCAGATCTGACTTGTCGATTCCTCTTCCTGTATCTTCTACTTCGAAGCAGATGATGCGGGCATCCTCCTGGCAGGACTGTGGAAGGCTGGGTCTATCCTCCTTCTGATGGGCAAGCTCTGGAGAACACCAAAGCCGTAGCCGAATCATTCCACGATCAGTGAACTTGGTCGCATTCCCTAGGATGTTGATGAGAATCTGTCGCACCTTGCCTTCGTCCCCTCGCACATACTGAGGGACTCCATCCGCAATCGAGGTCTCGATACGAACGCCCTTGGCTTGAGCGCGTATACGAAACATCATCTCCAAATCGTCAACCAGCGTGTGAAGATCGAAGGGCGCGTGGTTTATCGTCAATCTTCCTGCCTCGATCTTGGACATATCGAGGACATCATCGAGAAGCCCAAGAAGATGTGTTCCGCTTCTGCTTATGCTGTTCAGATACTCACGCTGCTCGACCGTCATGCCGGTTTCATTCCTGAGCAGGTGGGCGTAGCCAAGGACGGCATTCATTGGGGTACGAATCTCGTGACTCATGTTTGCTAGGAACTTGCTCTTGGCGCGGTTCGCGTCCTCTGCGAGTTCCTTGGCATGAAGAAGATCCAGCTCGGCGTTCCTCCTTCCGCGTATCTCCCTTGACAGTCGGCGATTCCAGTACAGAAATGCCCCCGCAATCACTCCAACAACGATCATCGCCGCGATGAGCACTTGCCAGAGTCGTCGATAGTCGAATCCGTACTCATACGAAACAGACAGCCAGGATCGCTGAATCTCATTCTGCTGCGAAGTCGGGATGGCATCTAGCGCTTTTTGAAGAATGCTGGCAAGGAGAGGCCAGTCGCTACGCACGCCCATCGCTTGCTGGTAGTCATATTCGGTATCGCCTACGACCTTTATATCGACGGCCTTCGTCAGCCCGAGATAGTATCCTGTGGTCACCAAATTCCCGACAAATGCGAACACGTCTTGCTGCTGTAATCGCTCCAAGGCCTCGATCGTCGTGGCCGTTTGCACCAATTCGATACCCGGATAATCGTGAGCCAGCCACTGCTCAACAGCATATCCAGATACAACGGCGACGCGCTTGCCCACCAAGTCACCCGGAGATGCGATGTAGGCGACGTCATCCCGTGTGAAGATGTTCACCGGGAGCGAAATATACGGCCGCGTGAAGGTGAGATACTGGCTCCGCTCATCAGTCGCCGCAAGCGAGGCTAGCATGTCGATTTCCCGCGTCTGTGCCTGGTGAATGAGGTCCGGTTTAGCCAGACCAGAAACAATCTCAAAGTAGATTCCCAGAAGATCTTGCACTGCATGCAGGTAGTCTACCGCGACGCCCTGATATCGCCCCTGATCATCGCGAAACTCGATGGGTGCCCAGGCAGGATCGCTCCCAACTCGAATCACAGGATGTTCCAGAAGCCATTTTCGCTCCTCCTCTGTAAGACTGACGGCAACCAGCCTGAAGCTGGGGTCTTCTGAATACGCATTCCAGCTCTCCAACAGAGAGATCCTCTCTGCAGGAGCAATGACGTCTAGTGCCTTATCTAGGGCGCTGCGAAGTTCTGGCCAGTCCTTACGGATGTGGATGACCAACGGCTGTCCCTGATTGAAAACCTCAACCATGCGGATGTTGTGAATCAGGTGTTGACTCAAGAGGCCCGTAATCACTGAAGCAATGTCAAAAACGGCGTCCGCTTCACCTCGCAGCACCATATTGATGCATTCAAGTACGCTTGCACCCAGGACAAACTCACAAGGTTGGAGTGCCTGCAAGGCCGGGTGCGCAAGATCCCAATCCTGGCGAATGGCAATCCGTACGTGGGCCCTATCCTGAAATCCCTCGTCGTGTACATCGTTCTCGTTGATCGCGAACAGAGCAAAAGGCATGGCGACGATCTCCTGGGTTCTTTCATAGAGCACTAGCGATGACACATCCCACGGATCGAGTCCCGCCACCACCAGCTGGTCGCTCCCGACGATCTGCTGTTTCATT
>SPBW01000299.1 GCA_004525685.1 Candidatus Atribacteria bacterium | reverse complement strand
ATGAATTCGTGGCGAACGTCGTGTCAAGAGACGGTGCGATGTGCTCTGCGACCTTGGGTACTCAAACGTGGTCATTGCTGGCGTTCTCAGACGCAGCGAAGCTGCGCGTCATCATTCCGCCGGAGGCGATCCAGGTATTCTCCAAGGATCCGCGGGAGTTCGTCCTCGCACCGAGCAATGTGTTCAAAGCTCGGATCCGCAAGATCAGAAACATCGGCACGCTTGCGAACCTTGTGTTGGAGGTCGGAGGCATCGAACTGAATGCCCTCGTGCTAAGGACATCCGCACCCGATGCTCGAATGAAGGTTGGCGATGCCATCTTCGCATCCATATCCCCTGTGGCTCTATCGACGGAGCCTGTTTGACAGTCGAAAGGAAGGACATGAAACGACACGTGGTTGTTGGTTTGCTTCTCATACTGAGCGCCGCATGGGCAGTAGGCGCATCTGACGCTCCAACGATCTATGTAGGAACCGATGCTGGGTACGTCGAGATCAAGTTGAGTGACTTTACGTTGATTGAGGGAATCGTCGCCTATGAAGGTCCGTCAACAGCTGCCCCTGATGCGAACTGGAAAGATTCTCACACCTACAAGGGTGTGGCACTCCTTGATCTGTTGAATGCTGTTGGTGGAGTCGGTGACTCGGATACGTTAGGCGTTGTGGCAGTCGATGGTTGGTACAAGATGCTGCCGGGTGCCGTCTTGGCGGGAGATACTGCAGCCGGCGTGCCGATTCTCGCTCTTGAGCAAGATGGCTTGTCTGGAGATGACTGGAGTAGTGGACCGATGCTCGTCTTCTTGGCTGATGACGAGCTGTTCAGCAATGACGACATGCTCAGTGCACTTGGCTCCGACCTTTCCCACTACTTCGGAAGTGAGCCATCGACCACGGGAATGATGGTCAAGGGTGTGCTCTATCTTGTTCCCAACTACAGCGGAGAGACGCTTGCGCTTGAGCCGGAAACCGTGCCATGGGGGCAGACGAGTTTTCCAGATGGCAAAGTGCTCACGGTCGTCCGCGGCGAAACCTCTCGAGCCTATTCCTTGGACGAGCTTGCTGCGTTTGAGTCCCTGGCTGGACAAGGTACGTTTACGACATCGGCCAATGCTGAATACTCGGCAAGCTATGTGGGCATTCCCATGACGACGCTGATCGGCAATGTGAACGGCGACGCGACCATTCGAGTCACCGCAGCGGACGGATATTCTATGAATTACGAAGCGGCGATGCTCCAGGACACCTCTGACGGAACCTGGATTCTCGCTTATGAAGAGAACGGCGAGGCGATGCCGTTTGACCCTGGATACTTGCGTATCGTCCAGGTTGCAGATGCGGGCGTTCATTTCTCAAGCGCATTATCAGCCAAGATGGTTGCCTTGATCGAAATCCTGGGTGTCTATGAAGACTATGGCCTGTCCATGTCTGGAGCCGTCAATCGCGTGTTCTCACGATCCGAGCTGGAAGAGGGTGTTGGATGCCCGTGTCATGTGGCGACCGTATCTGTTACGAGCAAGGGCGTGACCAGCGAATACTCAGGTCTGCCACTCTGGCGGCTGCTTGCGTTTGTCGATGATGAGGCCTTCCCTGCTGCGGACCTGGGCATGCACTACGATGACGAGGATTTCAACGATGAGCTGGCCAGCACTGGGTATGCCATTGATTTGGTGGCATCGGATGGCTACACCCAGACTGTGACCTCTGGCCTCGTGGCGCGCGATGATCGATTCATCGTAGCCTTCAAGCAGGACGGTATGTTCCTTGATCCTGACAGCAGCGGATACATGAAGTTTGTCTACGACGATTCAGTCGAGCTGCCTGAGGGCGCGAGCCTTCGATCCGTGAAGTTCTTGACAGACATCCTTCTTAATCTGTAGGTAGGTCGGTGTGAATGCGATGAGCACGAGAGTTCGATTCGATGTGAGAGACCTTGTGCTCGTTGCGCTTCTGTCTGCAGTAGGCGGCGTCCTGTCCACGTACGTCGGATATCTGGGGAACCTGATCAACCGGTTGTTTGGCGTTCCCTTTGGTGCGGGACAGCTGATAGCTGGCGTCCATGTTCTTTGGCCGCTGCTCGCACGAGCCATCATCCGCAAGTTTGGGTCTGGCACGATGACGGGCCTGATCAAAGGGCTGGTCGAGTTCCTTTCAGGAGGAACGCACGGCATTGTCATTGTGCTGATCTCGCTCATTGAAGGGCTGTTTGT
>SPBW01000122.1 GCA_004525685.1 Candidatus Atribacteria bacterium | reverse complement strand
GCAAGCCCACCAAGAAGTAGCTAGATGGAGAAGTCAGAGTAGCGACCGCCCTGCAGCGGTCGCTTTCTTTCCATGCCATAGTGTGGATCAACCAGGCGCATGTTTGCGCGCCGTCGTTTCCAATCCCTGCCTCAGGAATCATGGTGGCAATGAGAATATGGTATGCGAAACGAATGGAATGTGATGCGTATGTGGCTCCAGGGATTTCAACGATGGTATATCTCGCTCATTTTGGCGAATCTTGTGATGGGGATGTCTTCTGTGTTGATTCCGCTCAAGATAAGTTTGGTATTTCATCTTGATGCGCAGCAACTGGGCCTTGCCGCCGCACTGGGTAGTCTGGCAGCAGTGGTTGGCAGCCTTATCTGGGGGCGCCTGTCCGATGCTGCTCACCGGCGGAAGATCTTCGTGATTGCGAGCTATGCGATGGTCGGTCTCGCCCATATTGGACTTGCATTGACCCAATCCTTTGCTGGTTTACTGATATACAACGCTGCGCTCAGCTTCTTCTGGGTTGCCAATGCATCTGTGGCTGTATTGCTTGTCATCGAAGGAGCAGATCAGAGCCTGTGGGAATCGCGCATTGGCTCGCTCAATCAGTCAGGCGCATTTGGATGGCTGTCAGGCCTAGTCCTCGGCGGAACAATCATCGGAGCTGTTCTAGCCAGGACCTCAGTTTCAACGGGAATCAGCCTGCTACTCGGGCTGCTTGCTGTGATCGCCTTCATTGCCTCTGGAAACGCCGCCGTGACGATCGCTCCTGTCGTTGCGACCTTCACCCGTCGGCGTTTCAGAGGAATTGCTATTGCAGAAGGGAACCTCCTTCCCGAAGCCTGGAAGTTCAGCCCACTCCACCTGTACCACAGGCTTTCTCCAAGCCGCCTGAGGTTTCTTAGCAGACGAGTCCGAGTGTTCCTATTAAGCACATTCCTTGCGTTCACAGGGATTGCGTTCTTCGCCGTGCCTCTGCCGCTGGTGCTGTCTCAGGAGCTTGGGTTTTCTTCTACTCTGGTCTTCTTCTGCTATGTGGCTCTTCATAGCGGCGTCGTGATCACCTATCCGTTGGCCATCCGCCGAGTGAGAAGACAAGGAGGCGAGCGAGCGCACGTTGGTGCGTTGCTTGTCCGATCGGCCCTTTTCGTCGGCGCAGCGGCTATTCTTTGGACAGGGACGCACATTGTCTGGTGGACTGTGCTTCCGTTCATGGCGTTGATCGGGGGCACATGGGCTGTTTTTCAGTTGAGCGGGGTTGCATTGGCTGCTCGATTTGCGAAGCCTGAAAACCGCGGACTGGCATTGGGAAGCTATACTGCTGTCGCGGGCATTAGTACGTCCGCTGCTGGCATCTGCGCGGGGACTGTCGCCCGTAACGTTGGATACCATGTGTCACTGCTTGTTTCTGTTCTCTTTCTTGTGGCCGCAGCGATTGGCATTGCCCTGTTGCGTGCACCGAGTGAAAGCGAAGTGCCCGTTGCCGTCGTCCAGAGTGAAGATTAGTCACGTCGATCGCGGGCTGTTGCGTCAACGACTCGGAAAGGAAGGAGGGCAGCGTGTTTGAACTAGAACTTGCATCGCTTGGAAAGCTTGTTGTGTCGATCCTGCTAGGCGGATTGATTTCTGAATGATCTGGGAATAGGTTCCCTGAGCGAGAGTGAATGGATGAAAGTCCAACGAGGGCGGAGTATGCTTGTTGCCGAGAAGGGGGATCGAATGAGACTCCTACGACGAGTGGAGAGAGGATCTGGAAGGCTTCCAGATCCATCCTTGATGGCCTTCAGGGCGGCCACTGTTCTCGGTGTCGTGGTTCCAGTGTACGGCTTGCTTCGTCTGCTCACCGGTCTCTTCCACTGGATTCTCCCGGCGCGAATGCTCAGTGCTGTTCCTGAACTCTTGAGCGAGGTTCACAATACGCATGCCATCGCCTCGGGACTTTTTCTCTTCTTCCTCGGATTGCGACTACTCAGGCGCCAACGTTTCTCTTACTACGCCTCCCTCATGGTTCTTGCCGCTTCAGCGGTCTCGGGGGTGATCATCGGCGTTACTCCTTGGTTTTGGGGGTCCGGATTTGCCGTCTTTTGCTCCCTTGTTCCGCTTAGGAGTGCATTTACGCGGCGAGCCAAAGTCGCCCCGACACCCGGGCAGGTTGTGGGTGTCGTAGCCGTCATGCTGGCGCTGGGATACGGTGTCGTTGGCGCGTACTTGCTTCGTGATCAGTTCACCAATCTCAATACATGGGGGGACGCCCTCTACTTCGCCATCACGACACTCACAACGCTCGGATACGGTGACATCATTCCTCTGACGGGAAGCGCCACGGCGAAGTTCTTCGCCGTCAGTCTAGTCGTTGTCGGAATCTCCTCGTTCCTCACGGCGATGTCTCTTGTCGTGGTACCGTTTCTTGAGTCTCAAACAAAGGAGGTCATGCAAGCCATGGATCGATTCCGTAAACGTGCACTTCGCGATCACATCATTGTGTGTTTCTATACTCAGGTCGGGCAGAGTGTGGCTGGCCAGCTCGTGGCCGACCGGCAAGAATTCCTCGTGGTCGAGCCGGGAGAGGTGATTGCTGAGACCCTCCAGGCGGAAGGAATCCGCGTTCTTCAAGGGGATCCGACTGATGAGCACACGCTCCTGAAGGCAAGCATCGGCCAAGCGCGAGCCGTGGTCGCATGTTCCGATCGAGACGCCGATAACGCACTGATCGCGCTGATTGCCAACGACGTTAAGACATCCGGGCTAAACCCTCGCCTACGGATTGTCGCTCGCATCGAACAGGAAGAAGGAATCCGCAAGTTGGAATCAGCGGGCGCAGACTATGTTGTCTCCCCGTCGACACTTGGGGGACGGATGATGGGCAAGTATGCCGCGGGCGAATCCAAGGAAGACGTGATGCGCGAAAGCAGTGACTGACTCGCTCACGTTGACGGGTCTTCCGTCTAGCAGCGTGGTCTGATCGCAGGCAGGAGCCGGACTGTGTCTGAAGCGCGAGAAGATACCGACATAGGCATCTTTAATGTGTCATCGCCTTGGGAGACAACCGACTGCCTCATCACTCGCCGTCTACGTGCTCGCGCCTGTGGGGGAGTTCCTTAATGCCAAAGGCGACTGCAACTTGAAGCCGGGCGATCTCCTTGTCCTTGTCAGCAAGCGAGGCTTCTCTGGCCTGCAGGACGATGCGTAGTTCCTTTACAAGAGGATGAGGTTCCAGCAGATCGCGTGGAAGAGCCCGGATAAACTCAGTAGTTGACGGCTCTGCTCTCAGCGACTCTTGGGACCGATGTTCCGGTTGAGTCTGTTCTCGTGTCGTGCCGTCTTTCCGCGTCATCACATGCATCCCTCCATCTGTCTCGACCATCATCGTTTGAGTCTATCGAAGTGTAGCAGCCTACCTCCGAGATCGCCCCCCACCTGGGTCTCCAGGGCCAGACGCTTGTCCCTGAGTGCGCTGCTCCCTGTTTCAACCTCAATGACTCGCTGCAATCACTTGCACTCTCAGGCGAACCTTCTGCTGCCCTTCGCCCTGAAGACCGGTCCAGACACAATGTCAAGATCGACTCGCGTTTTCGGGGAGGGATGTTGGTTTGCAGGGTACGAGATTCTCTGAGACCAAAATATGGACGGCGCTTTGGAGCCTACGGGACTCGAACCGCTGATCGATCCAGATTGAATGACGCCCTGAAGGCTTCCCATTCAGTCCCGCCACCTCCAGCCAACGGGAGACGAACCCGTTCGCTGTTGATGGGATCAACAACCCATGCCGATTTTGAAAGTAGTCCAATAGAGGGAGCCAGATCGGACACCCTCCGGCTGCGCACGGGGATACACAATCACAGATCGCTGCTGCATTGCATGTGATGGAGTAGTTGCCAGATTTCATCCTCGGCTGGCCACTGAAGAGTTCCAAAGCTCGACAGTTCTCTTAAAGGTGCAAGTGTGCAAACGGAGTCGGGTATTTGCCCGACTCCGTTTTGCATTTCCGTTTGACTGGAGACTCAAGCCCCAACGAACCCGCACGAATGCAAAGCATTCGCGTTCGCATATGCAGCCGAACTAGCACGATGTTCGCGCAGTGAACTCGAAACGAACGCACATCACCAAACAGCCAGAGAACGCAACTTCTCATTCGGCATTCCCGCAAGCTCCGCGCCCACAAGTCCCGCTGTTCGTCCCAGCTCTATTCTCTTTCTACGTCTGACCGGAAATCTCATTTCCAAAAGAACGCATAGGAATACGAAGCACCCTTGTCCGAATCGGCGAACGCGCGCACGCTTTGCGGGCGCAGTTCCCTTCGCGCCCCCTATGTATTCCTCAATCGAGGATTGAAGATCCGGTCAAGCGTGTATCCGAGCATCGAGAACGACAATCCCGTGAGCAGCAGCATGAACGCTGGCTCAAGCACCCAGTGGTAGTAGCCCATGTACAGTGCGGTATGGGCTTCGCTCAGGATCTTCCCCCATGTGGGTAGATCGGGGTCGGCAATACCCAACACCGCCAATGACGCTTCCAGGAACACGAACAGCGGAACGCCCATGATGAGACGAGGAAGAATAGCGGGAGCCATGTGCGGGATGAGGTAGCGGAAGATGATCCGCATGTTGCTGGCACCGTAGGCTCGAGCTGCCTCGATGTACTGAGACTGCTTTGCTTGAAGGAACATTGCGCGATAGGACTTGAGCGGACCGCTGAACAAGCTGAACCCAATGATAAACCCCAGCAGCACCCACATGTCATTCGAGTAGAACCATCCCACCATCAGAATCGTTGGGAGGAAGGGGATCATCATACTCACCTCGGTAAGCCGCTGGATCGTCGCGTCAAGCCACCCGCCATACCATGCGCCAATTGCCGCAACGATAAATGCAAACAGCGTCGTCCCCGTCGCAGCGATCAAGCCGAACATCAGCGCAATCGGCGTCCCCCACAACAGGCCGATCGAGAGATCGCGTCTGCGGAAATCCGTCCCTGCCATTCCGTAGACGCCGCCATACAGGACGATCTGGCCGTCGAGTGAGAATCCCTCCGTTTCGAAGACCAGCGCTTCGATGCGCAGGTAGTAGGTACCTTTCTGCGCCCTTGTCTCGGAATCTCCCACGGCGAACCCCGGATCAGTGCCAGATCCAACTCCCAGAGGCTCTCCGAAAGCTTCGTTCAGGTCTAGCTCTGCTCGTGATTCCCCTCCGGGCGCAGTCCCATGTGAGAGCCGAATCTCACTCCCATCAGGCTTGATCCACGTCAGCGTCACGAGCGGAACCTTCGTAGCATAATCGATGTTGTAGAAGATCTTCGCTTCGCTTGGGAATCTCACGGTCTCGTAATCAAATGACAGCAGTGTCGTCTCGCGCCTCGTCGTCTCCCTGAGCCCCTCGGCTGTCGTCTCGAAGTCGCCCGTTCGCACGATGATCGTTTCCGGGAGGTTCTCACGGCGGAAGAGGTTCGTCCACGTAGGCGGGACACACTGAGGCGTATACCGCCACATGGCGGCGCTCCCGTTCCATTTGGCGATTGCCTCAGAAAGCGGAAGGCTGATCATCGCGTAGATGCTGATGCCGATGAGGAGGATGATGATGAACAGGGACACCGCTACCGTCGGATATCTTCGAACTCCTGCCAACATGCGTCTGACCGCGGTCATAATGGCCTCCCTCCTGCTCCGAGCTTCAATCGAGGATCAACCATGACGTACAGGAGGTCTAGGAAGAGGACGCTCAGCCCCAACAGATACGCAAAAACCGTGACCGTCCCAATGACGATAGAAACGCGATGCATGCGGATCGCGCTGATCAACAACGTGCCTATTCCGGGCCAGTTGAAAATGGCCTCCGTAAGAATGATCCCCTGCCACGCCACCAACGTTACCATGATGAAGTTGGTGATGATCGTCGGAAGTACCGGCCTGAGGATGTAGCGGATTCGTATCCTGTTCGGCTTGAGCCCCTTCGCTCCAGCCAACTCGACGTAGTCCTCGCTCGAATGGATCAGGAACAACGCTCGATTGGCATAAACAGCGTGCGGCATTGTCCCCAGCACAATGGCCGTCATCGGGAGGATCATGTGTTTGAGCACACCCAATGCATACCCGAAGGAGGTTTCCGGAATCGGAGGACTGATGTATCCGCCAAAGGGGAGTAGTTTAGCGAATGCGGCAAAAATGACAATGAGAAAGATCCCGTGGAACCATGGCGGTGCAGCGAACATCGGGACAAGTAGCGTGGTCACCCGATCGACAACTTTCCCGTATCGCTGTGAAAGGGCCAATGCGATGAACAAACCGCCGAAGAAGGTAAGGACATTCGCTGGTATGAAGAGAAGCAGGGTGAGCGGCAGTGAAGGCCACAGGGATTCCAGCACATCTGAGAGCATCAATGCCTC
>SPBW01000304.1 GCA_004525685.1 Candidatus Atribacteria bacterium | reverse complement strand
GATCCTTCTAGAGAAGGGATGCGAAGCTAATTAAGATGTACGCATGAATCCACGCGTATCGCAGTTCGGGTCCCATCCCAGAGACGACAGTGAGGATGCGCTGCACGACACAACAGCAAGCGGTAGAATACGCCTCGCGCCGATGTGAGCGCCTATCCCTCGCCCACGAAGTAGCCCTATAAGATAGAAGAAACCTCGGGAGGTTGGCCTGTGTTGAGATGCATCCGATCCTTGTTTCGCCCGGGGATTCTACTGTCCAATGGCTTGGCCGAGCGACCGTCTCGAACTGAGATCTCGATACGCCATTCCACGAGGAGAAGGCAACGTGACGCGAACGACGCCCCCATCTTACCTACTGGTTGTGCTCATAGCTGCTCTGTGCTGCCTGGGAATGAAGCGTGTCAGCGCGCTCGCTCAGCAAGCCGACACGAGATCGTCGAGCCGTTTGAGGCCCCTGGTCCGGGGACCTCATCCGTGGATGCGCCGACCAGACCCGTCCCTTTATCCAGATGACGTCTTCCCTGCGGTCATCCTCGTGCCAGGGGGGATCAATCCAGGGCGAATGGATGTCTATGGACAGGATGCCAGATTGCTGGCTGAGCAAGGTGTGGTGGTTGCTTGCTTCAATGCAGAGGGTCGTGTCGATACGTTGGCCTCTGATGATCTGCGTTCTGAGGGGGACGAGGATTTCAATGGATTCCGCCACCAAGATGTCTTAACGAACATTGTGATGGGATTCGATCATGTCGACGCCGACAACGTCGGGATCAAGAGTCAGTCCTCTGGCATCACCATGGCTGCCGATCAAGTACATCGTCGATGGTGAAGGCCCTCCCCGCAGCTTCGTGACATGCCATGGTCCACGCTATCTTGCCGGGGATATGCAGAAGTACAATACGGTTCTAGACATATTCGGACGGCTGGCAACGTGGCAAGATGATTCGCAAGCGAATCTCCATGGGTGGTTCGAGAGAGAGGCCATCATCTTTATGGGCGATTTTTGCGGTCGCTATCTACGCCTCCAGGCAAATTGGGATCATGCCCAGCCATCGGAGAGTGCCGCGCAAGTCACCCTCTATGATCATCCGGGCGGATGGCCAGGCAGTGGACCGGCATGGTGGCACAACAAGCACACAATCGACATCGTGCGGGCTGCACTAGAGGGCGGCGTTCCCTGGGTGCGTGTGAATCTTCCTGCGCAGGGCAATGATGTGAACATCACCTAGGATCACGATCATCCGCCCGTCTATCTTCCAGGCTGGCTAGCTGATCAGCCATGGGCAGTGCGCGCTATCCTCGAAATGATGGCTATGCCATAGAAGGGCTGTCGATTCCAATCAAGAAAGCCCCGACTGTCGCAAACCCCTTGCGACAGTCGGGGGACTATCTAGATAGACTTCTTGAAGAACCGATCCACGTCTACCTTGAACGCAGCGAGCGAATCGACATCAAGATAGAACATGTGTCCGGCTTCGTAGTAGGTCATCTCCACATTCGAACGATGGTCTGCATCGACGTTCATGTGGCTAAACATGTACTCGGCAGCAAAGAAGGGTGTTGCGAGGTCGTAGTATCCCTGCCCCACGAGAACCTGCGTATTGGGGTTCTTCGCCAGCGCTTCGCGCAGCGTCTCACCTGTGGCGGGCATGACACCCTTCTCCCATTCCCATTTGCGATTTACGTCATAGCTCAGTGTTTCGTAGGTCAGATCCGTCTCGATGCCCAGCTCGGCTCGGACATAGTGGTTGAATGCCGCCGTGTAGGGAGGCGTGATGGCGATCATGGAAGGATCAAACTCAGGAACCTCTGTGGACGCGTTGGCCTCGACGCCTTTGAATCGAGAGTCGAGGCGGCCCACGCTTCGCTTGTCTGCTCGCAGAAGTTCCTTGCAGAAGTGGAAGATGTTGATCCTCAGATTCGTACCCAGGACGTAGTCGACGTTGAGTCCCGTGTAGCGGGCTAGCTTCCGGGCAATCTTTCGTTGCTCGCTTTCGGAGAGGCGATCGCCCTTCATCAACGCGAGTGTGAGTTCGCCTTCCGACCACTCCCTCACTTCGGCCACCAAGTCGACCAACTTGAGTTTCTGCAATGCAGGGCTCAGTTT
>SPBW01000027.1 GCA_004525685.1 Candidatus Atribacteria bacterium | reverse complement strand
TGGAGCGCTTCCGCCACCTATCGAGGGATCCTGCTGACGGATCTACTCGGCGACAGCGGCGACTACGCATTTGTGGAGGTCGTTGCAGGTGATGGGTATCGAATGACCGTGGATCGATGGCGTGTTGTGGATATGGACTACCCGCTGGTGTTAGCGTATCAGAAGGACGGGATCGAGGTGCCGGACTGGGAAGACGGCTTCAGCATCGCAGTTCTGCCAGACGACGGTAGCATCAGCAACGTTGAGTATGGCGTGGAATCCGCGGGCAGCTACTGGGTCAAACAGGTCACACAGCTCATTCTCACTTCCGAATGACTGGCCTCGGGCCCTGCGCGGCAGCGTCACCAGAGAACGCGGAACGTCCAGGCCAGCTCCCAATCCGAACTTGCCATCGGGAACGCCCCTTCGAACCCGAACGAGAAGTTGGAGTAGAGCTGAACGTCAAAGGATGCTGTGATCAAGCCCATTCCGAACAGTGTTCCAGAAGGAGCAGGCGGGCGCTCGAAGTAGGCACTTACCTCGAAGCTGCCGTCTGATCCGCAGCATGAAGGCAGACACCCAGCAACTGTGAATCGCTCGAAGTAGTCGGCCTTTCCCGTGACCGAGCTGTTCTTGGCATCATCCAGTGAGTCGGCGAACGCGAAGGTGACACAGTCTCCGATTGTGCATTGGCCGCGCAGCCCATAGAAGCCCAGGTTCTCCACAGTCAGAGCAGAATCCACATCGATCTCTCCAAGAAGCTCGATGTCTGAGCAGAAGAACCATGAAGGCTGAAGACGGAGCGTTGGCGTGAGAACCTTCTCGTCTGTTGAAAACGCAATGGTCGAGTCAAAGCTGCCCCGGATACCCCAGAAGTCTTCAAACAAGACGAGATCGGTCATGGACAAGACGATGTCGCGAAAGCCGACCACGTCGTCGAACTGCACGCAAACGCTCATGTTGGCATTGCAGTCTAACCAGACCCAGCTCCCGCAGGCGCTTGTTTCCCAGAAGGCCAATGGGCAAATACCCAGCTTGACGGTTGACTGAAAGTCGAACTCTCCTGCTCTGCCAGATACAGACCACTGTGTGTAAGACGTTGTCTGAGGATCAAGAACACTGGTCAGGTTGGCAAAGGCAAGATCCAGCAAGGTGAAGGCTACTCCAGACTGCCAGGAAATGAACGTCACAGTGGATGGATTGAAGCGAACGGCTGAGTTCAGATTGACGTTTCCGAGCAGGGCAATGCCGGAAAGCGTCAGCGTATCGAACAGCGAATTCGACAAGCGCGCATCCAGTTGAGCGGAGACATCACCCCACCCGACAGCCAAGTTGATGGACGTGCTCGTGAGGGATACCGGCGTGGTCGGCGTGGTTGTGATCGTCATGTCGAACAGTCCACCGAACGTCAGGTCCGCCCCCTGTGCCGTTGCGGTTAGGGCGAGCCCTGCGATCGCGACGAGAACGCAGATCCAGAGATGCAAGTCCCTCTTAACTTCCATGCCTAGATTGTCGAGGCTCTTGCGGCATGAATCGTGGAAACCTTGCATGTGTGTACGGGACGTTCTCCTGTGATGTGTATTACAGTGCAGGAAGCGACGCCTCTATGGCAGGAGATCCACCCAAGCGGGGAGTTCGCCTCGATGCTCGCCAAAGACTGCGGCCACACCCGTGCAGCGAACCTGAGCGTGGTTTGTCCACATCCCTACGGGCGAGAGCAGTTGGACTCGGTCCTCGACGATGTTCGAGAACAAGAGGAAGCTGGCAACACGCAAGGCGTCTAGACGTGAGCTTGTCTCTTCTGATAGGTGGCCGAGGATGTCGAAGAGGATAGCCAATTGCTCTGGCGTATGCCCCCATCCGCGTGCGGCCTGCAGAGAAAAGACATAGACCTCGGCAATGGGGTCGTAGGCATTGTCAAGAAGCGCTTGCCAATCCTGTTGAGCTGCCTCGCGCGTCGCCGCGTCGTTGCTGACAGAGGCGGCATTCAAAAGCACAAGCAGCCGACCGGCTTCCTCCAGGAGACTGGGCGAAACACGACCTCGAGCCATCGCTTCGGCAGCCAGACTCTCTAGCAGACTCTCTGCCGTATCTCGAACGCGTGGAAGCGCCTGATAGCTTCGCGTGAGGGCCTGTGCTGCGGTTCCGAGATCAATCCATCTTGCGGGTGAAGGTGCTTGCCCGGATTCGAGTGGCTCAACGAAGAGGTGCTCGATCGGATCCCAGTGACGGACGAGCTGTTCGAAGGTTTCCGTTGCCAGCTGTTCAGCAAGCCGCTGTGTCCGACTCTCAAGACCATCTAGTTGCGATGCCGCGAGCAAGCCGATCAGCAATGACGCCTGGTCATGGACCGTGCTACGCGTATCGCTGACGCCGTAGGCGACCTCGTCGCCAACCAGCGTCGCTCGGATGGCCTGCGGGAGATAGGCATCCCCTGTGATCGATTGAATCGTTGCTGTGGCAATCCATTCCAGCTGATTGGCGATCACGAACTCGGACCAAGCAATCAAGGCGCGAACAAGTGGTGTTTCCCTGCGAGCGCAAGATGCAACGAATTGGGCTTCGCGTGCCAGCGTCCACCCCAGTGCCGCCGGAGTGATCACATCGCTTGTCGTCGAGAATGCTGCTGTGTCCGAAAGGATTGGAACGCCGCTTTCATAGGGAAGCAGGATCCAGCGATCGAATGCAGGAGCATCCGACAAGCCTGCTGATAAGGCGAGGCCGCGCATGATGAGGTCAAGACTCTGCTCCAGGCTCGCCGAACGCGGAACCTGGGAGGCATAGTAAAGGGGAACCCCCAGATTAGATCCAGTCAATAGGATCCCGAGATTGGCATTGACAAGCTCGTGAGCCAGCGTTGCAGGGAGCCAGTCAGATTCTTGGGCGCAGGCCAACGCTTCGAGGGCTACGGCCAAATGCATGGCTTCGTCAGTTCGATACGTGACATCCAGCGATTGAAGAACCCTGGCGACGCCATCCTCAGGCGAAAGCAACTCAATATCCGCACACGCCTCGCGTTGGGGCTGTGGCTCCCCGGCGACATTGGTGTACGTTAGGGTGGCGCAGTTGTGGTAGATCTCGCCCATTACAGCAGCGTCGTCAATCGTCGCGACAATCTGCCACGTGCGTTTCTCAGAAGGCGCCAATTCGTCGAATATCCACACAATGATCGCGTCGTCGATCTCTCCCAGCGGATCGGTGGCGATGACGCTCAAGCCATCGGGGACACGATCTTCAAGAACGAGGTTGGTGAATATCTCTTCTGTCGCGTTCTCGGCAGAGAGCGTATAGCGAATGGTATCTCCGGGCTTTGCCCACCCCTCTCCTTGAGTCAATTCGATGGGGCGGAAACAGGCGCGGGCATCGAATACAGGTGCAAACCGACGGCCCATTGAGGTTATACCTGTGTCCAAAGGTTCGATGCGATCGGATAGCTGAAGGGGGACTCCATCGAGTAACCGATCAACATGTGACGCGATCCGCGATGTAAGTCGAACCGACGCACTCTCCGTGAGGTGGCTTGTCATGCGAGATAACGTGTCGATGGCCAGGCCAAGGTCAAGCGGTGTGACGCACCACTCGAACAGCGCACTTGGGGTGCGATACACGAACAGCGAGGCGTCCCAGAATCGGACATCGACTGCGTCGAATGCTTTCTTGACCAGGTCAGCATCCAGATCCAGCCAGTCGTGCGCAGCCAACAAGGCACGCAGTGCGGCGAGTTGCCCGATCAAGGTGTGGGAATCACAATCAGTTGAAGCACCCACTCCTTGGGACCATGATTCGTCATAGCCGCCGCGAGGATCGCTTAGCTGATCCGTCAGGAACGTCGTCTCTTTCTCCAGCAGCTCGCGAGCCCTGTCTCCGATGGTTGAGTCTTCCCCGATGGCCGCAAGCACATGATCAAACGCTGTGGCCAGTAACCCGAGATTCACCGTCGTGAAACCGACTCCTCGACTCCACTCGCTGCGCACGGGCGTGGCGGTGTCGATGAGTACGTCGGCCATTGGGTCAAGATGCGCGATCTCGAGCGTTCGCAGTACGTCATCGATCAGATGAAGTGTGATGCCTCCCCAGTTTGCGCTAGGGAAGGGAAGTGTATTGATCAGCGGCTCTGTGCGGAGGTCCGTGAGCAGCGTGTAGGCCTCAGACAGTCCGAGCAGTAACGACAGCTGATCGAATGTTGTGCTCGACGCGTCCAGCGTTGTCCACGAGCCAGCAGCAAGTCCGTTGCCATCCCATGCCACAGCGTGAGGGACGTACAAGACGTCACCAGGTGCATCCAACTGCAGCTGCTGGAGAACGATTAGCTTCTGGAGAATCGATGCCATCAGGATTCGCTCCTGAAGTTCGTCTTGCGGTGTCTTATGAGCCGTGTTCAGCCACTGGCGAGCCTCTTGAGCTTCCCGCAGCAGGGTCATGCCTTGCGCCGATGCCACGATACGTGTGTCGAAGCTTGCAGCGTCCCAAGACCCTTGAGAACCGATCAGCGTCGGGCTCCCGGCAGCAAAGGGGAGCGCAATGGGATGGAAGGTTGAGGCGAGGGCAGGCACATCCAATTCTGACAGGCTTTGCTCTAACGACGCCTCTAGATAGGAAATCGAGGCAAACGGGATGCCTAGTCTTGAATGGAGGGTGACAGCTGACAGGTTGGCGTCTGCGTAGTCTTCAATCGCCAGCATGCGATCTTGCACCATGTAGGCTGCAAACATGGAGATGTTGGTTTGATACCAAGGCTCTCTCTCTTGCGCAGTCCAGCCAATGCAGGGAGCCTCGGATGGCTCGCCTGACAGGCAGAGTCGCTGTTGAAGGACAGGAGCCAAGATGCCCGTAGCGCCATCCGTTCGGATCGACCCGACGGTTCCGATACCTCCGTCGCGCGTGAGGGCAGCGTGGGCAGGGAGTGCATTGGACAGTTGGAGCGCTGCCTCATCGACGATGGTTCGGATAAACCCGCTCAGATGAATCAGGATGTGTGCCTGACGCTCATCCTCAGAGTGTAGGGCCAATTCGCGCAGGGCTCCTGCGGCAAGACCGATCTCAAGCGGTGTGTAGCAGTAGGTTCGGTCTTCGCCGATTCTGTAGCTTGCGTAAAGGCCTGATCCGATCGTTTCGACCCACAAGTGGCTGTCGAGGGCATCAAATGCCGCTTGAGCGGCGTCCAGCAGACCCTGATCAGGGCTTGATCCAGCGAGAAGGCCGCGGACACCTGCCAATTGGGGCAGAAGGTTCCATGCGTTGTCTTCCGTGGTCTCCGCGCTCAAGGAGAACCAACCGTCTTGTCCCTGGCGCGCGATGAGCGCGTCCAGCGACAAACCAAGCAATCGTTCGGCGAGTATGACGTCATCGCCCTCGATCACGGGGCGAGCGGCTTCGAGTGCAACCAGCAGCAGACCAAGATCGACTGTGGACGCACCTATGGACGATGTTGAGTCGCGATCGACCGCGCCAAGCCACGTCCCCTCTTCGGTCAGATGGAAGGTGTCGATGGCCATCAGCACCTCATGAAGAAGACGCTTGGTGGCCGTGCCGACGCGCGCGCGAAGTGCGGCTTCGCTATCGGGCCAGGCCTCGTCTACGTCATCGATCAGAGACACGGCCTGGGCTAGGCCCCATACCAGAGAAAGCTGGTCGAACAGCAGCGACGATTCGTCTTGGACCGTGAACGTTTCTGTCTCCTGATTCCAGGCAACTGAATGCGGGATGGTCGGCGTCGTTGCTTGATCTCGAATCGTAAGATCCTCTTCGAGGGCAAGAATCTTGTTGGCGAGGATCTCCACAAGCACAAATCCGACGTAATGATCGATCGGTCTCGCACTGGTGAGTAACGTCGTCGCTTCCATGACCTGCTTGACCATCCCCATGCCAACGGCGCTGGCGATGATGTCGTCATCCACCTCGGTCCACTCTCCCGCGGGTCCAAGCAAACTGTCTCTCCACGTCTGGTAGACTGGCTCGCCGCCGGCAGCCTCCAGATAGATCCAATCCTCAGCAGGAGGCAATCCCTCTTGCGCCACACCGGCCCGTAGAGCCAGCGTATCCAATCGCTGCGCGACAGCCTGGAGGCGTGAGATGTTGTCTGCTGTCGCACGCTCTTGCATCAAGGGCCCGTTGGATAACGCGATGCCAATGGAGGACAAGGCATCAACCTGAATCAGATTGTCGAATGCGTAGTCGGCAGTCTCGGATTGAACTGTCCTTGACCACGTGGGAAGCAAGGAGTCCGGGATCAAGCTGGCTGATGCGGGGAGGTTGCTCAGACGTTCAAACTCTGACGCAGCGTACATGGCAATGTCCGTCTGGAACCACAGGCGATCCACGATCGCATTCCACGCCTCGCACGCGCTGCTGGAGAGCACTTCGGCAGTCTTGCGGAGAATGGGAACGGCAACCACGCCGCCTTCTCCTTGTATGTAGGAAGAGCGCCCAAGCAACGTAGCTTGCGATGCATCGTCGGGATCGATGTCGTCTGGCACAGAGGATCGTTGGTCTGCAGGAATGGGCGAACCATCCGGGCCTTCGCCCGTTGCCTGCATCGTGTTTGTATAGGCAGAGCCATCATAGATGGGTCCGATCACGAAGGCGAGGAATCGAAGTGTCAGCTGATCGTCTGGACGGAGCGCCGCACGTAGCTGCCATTGCAGCTCATTGAATCCTTCAATTGGATCAGAGAATGCGCTTCCAAGCGGCCAGCTGGCGCTGGTCGTGTCATGAATGTAGCTGAACTCAAACGGCAACTGATCGGTGACGTTGACTTCATACGCAGGCACTGTTCCGACGTTGCGAACAGTCATTTCGTATTCGACCACGTCGCCCGCCTCTACACGCCTGTCGATGACGGAATCGCCGTCTCGAATGATGTCCGTTACGCGCTTGGTCGTAATCAATGCAGGCGCCTGTCCAGTGCCCGTTAAGGAAACGTCGTCTCGATCGTCTGGGTCACTGTCTTGAGGGACATCTGCCGATTGATTGGGTGGGATGGGCGTTCCTGCTCCATCCAGACCTTCGGCCTGCAGCACGTTCGCGTAGGAGTCTCCGGGAGTGACGGCACCATCGACCAACGCGTCGAAGATGAGGATGAGGATGTCTCCAGATTCCAGGACAGCTTCGGTATCCCACAGGAGCGTTGGGCCGGGAGCGCCAGCGGGACCTCGGGTGAATGCTCCGATTCGATAGGGCCAGGTGCCTTGTGTTGTGCCGGAGATGAACGTGAATGGACTAGGGAGCACGTCGCGAGCGTTCACGTCATAGGCGGTTCCCTGACCCACGTTCTGGATGCGAAGCTTGTAGGTCACGACGTCGAAAGACTGGACGCTCGAAATCGACCCTAGGGCGCTGCCGTCGCGAGTGACGTTGAGGACGGACTTGTCTGTCACCAGCGCAGGGATTGCACCCGTAAGACTTACGTCGCTTGAATCATCGGGATCATCGTCTTCGGCAACGACAGATCGATGATCGGGCGGGATGGGCTGTCCGGCCGCATCATCGCCGGTTGCGGTCACGATATTGGTGTAGGTCGCTGCTTGCTCGATGGCGGATGTGACGCGTGCGTCGAATTGGATAACGAGTTCTTCTCCGGGCTCTAAACTGGCATTCAGTGCCCACGTCAAACTTGGTCCGGGTAGGCCAGTTGGGGCAGCTGTCGAACTCCCTGACGGCCAGGCCGCGGAGGCATTCCCCTCATATACGAAGCCGCGGGGAAGCGTGTCCACTACATTCACGTTCTGGGCGGGGCCGGAACCAACGTTGGTGATGCCGACCTCGTAGGTAACGATATCGCCAGGTTCTACGTGCGTATCCATGAGCACTGTGCCCTGTCGGTCCAGGGCGACCACGGCCTTGCGGGTAACGAGCGCTGGCGCGCCGACACGGACGGTGGCAATGCCTGTGTCGTCGGCATCTGGATCTTCGATATCATCATCGAACGTATCCCCTAGGGTCGCATTCTCATCTGGAATGGGCGACCCCGCGCCGTCTACGCCGAATGTGGAAACCGTATTGGTCAGATCGATGCCTGGTGCAGCAGAGGGGGTCACAAGCACAGTGTAGACAGCCGTCAACGTTCCGCCCCCGTCGAGGGTTGCATTGATATCCGTTGTGAAGGCATGGACGCTGTCTGCCAACGCGAGGAATCCGCTTGCTGTGGGGGCCGACACAGAGTAGCTGCCGCTGTTGCCCGGTGCGGCGGTCTCTAGCTCCAGTCCCGCGGGAATGACGTCGTCGAAATCAACGTCGTAGGCCGTTCCGAGTCCGACATTTCGAATGGTGACGGTGTACTTGATGATGTCGCCGTACAACACGGGATCGATCACGCCAACGGATAGCCCGCCTCGGATGACGTCAGTGACCCGCTTGTCGAGGTTCAGAGCCGGTTCGCGCGTTTCCAGAATCGTGATGCCGGTATCATCGGCGTCTGAATCCTCTGTATCGGCATCAGAGGTATCGCCAAGGTCAGCATTCTCACCTGGAATCGGATTGCCTGCACCATCGAGTCCTGTGGTGGCCGCAACGTTGATGAGGTCGGTGCCTTGCTCGATGTCGCTGGTCACGAGGACCGTGTAGTTGGCGATCAGGTTCTGCCCGCCGGAGATGACGGCACCGATCGACGTGCTAAACGTCCCGACTGCGTCGGGGATGGCGAGTGTTCCACTTGCCGAGGGTGACGAGACGACGTACGAACCCGCGTCACCAGGTGCGTTGGTCTCTGTGATCATGCCTGTGGGCAGCGTGTCTGCGAACTCGACGTCGTACGCGGTGCCCAATCCGACATTCTCGATCGTGTATTGATAGAAGACGATGTCGCCTGGCTCCACTGGACCGGCGGTTCCGACGCTAGATCCCTTGCGCACGATATCGGTGACGATCTTGTCGACAGACAAAGCCGGCTCTTCTGCGCCGATAATGGCGATCCCCGTGTCATCGGCATCGGGGTCTTCGGCGTCTGCGTCGGAGATATCGCCTGCGGACGGGTTCTCATCGGGGATCTGGGACCCGAATCCGTCGAAACCCGTCGCCTCTGCAGTGTTGAGCAGATCGACGCCCTGTTCGATATCGCTGGTGACGTGGGCGTCGAAATCTGCAGTCAGGGTCTCGCCCGCGGCGATCGTGGCACTGAGGACCGTGGTGAAACTGGCTGCGCCTGGAGAGATGCCTAGCGAACCGCTGTCACTCGGAGCTGAAACCGAGTAGGTTCCACCCGCTACCGTTTCCATGCCCGGAGGCAGCGTGTCAGAAAACTCGACCTGATATGCCGTTGCCCCGCCGACGTTGGTGATGACGAAGCGATACGAGACGATGTCGCCCGGCTCTACGGGGCCGGAGATCCCGATACTGCTCACCCCCCGCGTGATGTCGATGATTGTCTTATCGACGGAAAGCGCCGGGATGAGGGCGGTCACAACGACAATACCGGTGTCGTCGGGATCAGGATCTTCAGCATCCGTGTCTGACGTGTCTCCAAGCACGACGTTCTCTGGCGGAATGGATGTGCCGTCCTCACGCAGCCCGTAGGCATGCGCGAGGTTGGTCAAATTGTCGCCCTGCGAGACGGCGCTGGTGACGATGGCCGTGAAGGTTGCGGTCAGGGTTTCTCCTGCATCGACGGTGAGGGCAAGAGGGACAGTGAAGGTCGTGACGCCGTCGCTCAAGCCAAGCGATCCGCTTGCCGAGGGAGCGCTGACGCTGTAGCTGCCCGCATCATGCGGTGCATCGGTTTCGATGACGATGCCCGACGGGAGCGTGTCATCAAAGCCCACGCCGTACGCAGGGACGGGGCCGACGTTCTCAATCACGAACTGGTAGACAATGACGTCGCCTGGCTCCACGGGTCCTGTGTTGTTGCCTATACTCGCGCCACCGCGCAGGATGTCAGTGATGATCTTGTCAACGGACAGCGCCGGCGTGGCATAGCCAAAGTCCTGCTCGCGGTTGTGTTCTCCGGCACCAAGCGTGGTTTCCGAGCTATGCGCTGTTCCCACTCCGTCATTGTCGTAGGTCTGAGCCAATCCATCTGGGAGTGTTGTATCGTCGACTGTGATCGTGTAATCGCCAGCCGGCAGGAAGTCAAATAGATAGAGGCCATCCGCGTCGGTCGTCGTCGTGAGTGTTTCAATGATCCCGTCGCCATCCACATCGCCTCGGAGTGTGACAGTCACATTCTCGATTCCAGACTCACTTGGATCCTGAATGCCGTCGCCGTTGATGTCGAACCAGACAGTGTCGCCAATGGATCCGCTCCCTCGATAACCGAAGTCCTGTTCTCGATTGTGCTCGTTCTCCGCCAGCGTGTAGTCCGAGGTGTGAGGTGTACCCAGACCGTCGTAGTCGTAGGTTTGATCGAGACCCTCAGGCAACGTCGTAGCATCTACGGTGAGGGTGTAGTCGCCAGCAGGCAAATCCTCAAACAAGTACTCGCCATTGGCGTCGGTCGTCGTCTCTGCGGTGAAGTCGATGGACCCATCGCCATCGAGATCCCCTTCGATGATCACGGTGACGTTTCCGATGCCATCTTCTCCAGGATCCTGCGCGCCATCGCCATTGAAATCGAACCAAACGCGATCGCCGATCGATCCAATGCCTGGATAGGGATTAAATGTCAGTGTGTTCTCTCCATCGCACTCGCAAATCGCTGCGTTTGGATCCGCGGTCACGATGTAGGTGCAGTTCCAGTCGCTGCAATTGGGGGTGTAGGCGAACACGATGTCTTGCGACTCGCCAGCGGCCAAATCGACGGGGGTACTGTCAATGGACAATCCGCAGGCGGGGCTGGTGAGGCGGAAGACGGTGCCTGTCGCATCGCCGCATCCCGTATTGCCGACCGTCGCCGTGACTTGAGCTGTTCCAGCCTGGCAATCGACGACGGGATCGACGTCCGTGACGACCAGATTGGGAATCTGAGAGAGGATCGACGACAGACAGAACAGATTGTCCGTGCCATCACACTCGCAGATGTCATTGTTGGCGTCAACCTCAAACTGCGCTGAGTAATCGCAGTCGCCTGCGCAGAGGGCTTGGGCGAGCGTGTAGTCCGTCAACGTGATGATGTTTGAGCCGCTCGCGGCGATCGTTTCTCCCGAGATGGTCTCGATCCACGTATCGACGACATCGCCTGTGCAGTTGGCACCGTCATACACTGTGACACGTATGTCGAAGTCAGCGGCCACGTCGCTGCATCCCGTATTCTCCACAGTCACATCGGCGCTCACTGTAGCATTGCCATCCACGGCACAACCAATTGCAGCCACTACACCCGAGATCTCCAAGTCGGGCAGCGTCGAGACGAAGGGTTCGGACAGGATATTGTCAGTCCCATCGCACTCACAGATTCCACCCTCTGGGTCAATCGTCGCAGTGAATGTGCAGCTGCAATCCCCGCAATCAGCCCACGAACCGGTAATGGCAAAATCGACGGTCGTTGAACCGCCCGCAGCGACATTGGCGACGGTTTCATCGGAGAAGTTGAGGCACCCGTCCGTTGCCAGACGCAGCACGAACGAGCCGGAATCTCCGCATCCCGTGTTCTCGACGGCAACACGCACCATGCCCGAAATGTTGTCGGCACTGCACGTGATCTGGCTGAAGTCGATATCGGTAATCGTCAGATCTGGGAAATCAACGGCGAAGTTGCCCGCACAGAGCGTGTTATTGTCGCCACTGCACTCACAGAAGGCATCGTTGTCATCTGCAGTAATCTCGATAGAGAGCTGGCAATCTGGCACAATGCATACAGCCAACGTTCGTACGACATTGATGTTCTGCTGATCTGTTCCGCCATTGGACGCGAGCGACATGCCAGAGAAGCTGACGGTAAATGTGTCGATTTCGGACCCCGTGCAATTGACATCATCAAACACGCGGAAGCGAACGAGTACGTCTCCAGCCAAGGCATCGCCACACCCGTCGTTTCGCAGTGTGACAGGACCTTGAATACGGATTTGCCCATCTCCTGCGCACGACAAAGTCAGATCAGCGGAATCGACCACCAGATCAGGCAATGTGATGGTTGTCGGCAGCGACACAAGGTTGTCATTCTCACTGCACTCGCAGATTTCGTCGAGGAAGTCGACTGCTGCAGTGATGATGTAGTCACAGCTATCACATCCGACATCCCAGCCAGCGAATGTCAACGTTTGTGACGTGCCGCCAGCAAGAGGTAGCGTGCCTCCCAAGTTGGTGAAACGATCTGAGATCGAGTAGCCGGTGGTGGATTCCGTTAGCGTAATCTCAAAATCTGTCGCGATATCGCCGTCACCTGTATTGCGTACAGCAACCTCGATACTCCCTGAAGACGGGGCGACACCATCGCCAGAGCATGTGAGTATTGGCGTGATGTCTGACGGTGAAATGGATAGATTGGGGATTCGGACATTGGCCTGATCCTGAATGGTGGATCCGATATCGCACGTGGCTTCAGCGGATGTATTGGGGTCGCCGTCAAGCGCGCCACACCCCCATAATACGGCAGCCGTGTCGCGGCGAATGGCTAACGCGCAGTCGTTGGAAGGTTGTTCGAGATGTGCTGTGACTGTGGCCGTGAATGTTGCTGCCGGAGCGAGCGGGCCAATCTCCCAACCGATGATGTTGGCGCCCATCGATGTGCCTGCGCCTGCTGTCGGGCTATCTGAAGAGTCAAGAACGAGAGATGCTCCGAGCGTGTCGGTGACGCGGATCCAATCCGCCGTTCCTGACCCGGTGTTTGCGACAGTAATCGTCCAAGTGGTTGTATCGCCTGCATCATAGCAATCAAGCGTCGTGTTTGCGGGTGACTTGTCGATGGTGAGCGCTGGACTGAGGGATGTCAGCGAGACGGACGTGCTATCGCTATATTGCGAGTTTCCACAGCAATCAAAGTAGTAGACGGTGATCGGAATGCTTTGGGTGGTGAAGTAGCAGGAGACGTCAACGCCAAAGCGGAGCTGAATCGTGCCGCCTGGCGGGATGGTCTCACAGGCATCGTTTGCTCCGCCTTCAGCAGCGATGTCGTACCACGTGAGCGTTTGGCCTGAAGGGTTCGGATTCCCCGCAGGAGCAAAGCCGCCACCACAGTCGATTTCTGTGCTGCCTGTGACGTACGAGAGCGCGCCGGGAAGCGTAATGACGGTATCGATATTCGCGGTCGTTGCGACTGCGCTTGTGTTCTGAATGGTCAGTGTAAGTGTCGTGCTCGCGTCGCAGCCTTCGATAGCATCTGGTGAGAGCGAGGCGCTGAGATCCAGAGGCGGCTGACGTGTGGCTGAGATGGATGCGGATGTCGGCGAGGTTGTCGTGCAGTCAGCGTCACTGGTTGATGACACACCGTCCACTACACCGCATCCCCATGCCGCATCGATGAAAACGTCAAGCGCTGTGCAATCTAATCCCCCGGATGCGGATTCAGCAGTCAGCGACAGCGTCACGACCTCATCGATCGCCAGATCCTTGATCTCCCAAGCGATTGTCTGCCCTGTGTCGGTTCCACTATCTACAGCAGGCGTGCGCCCGGGATCGCCTGTAGAACTGACAAAGGCCAATCCATCATCGAGCGTGGCCACGACTTGAACAACGGGAATGAGAACGGTTCCATCATTGGTGACGTCTATCTCCCATGTGGCTTGGCCACCGCAATCGATCGCTTCGCCTGGAGCGGGACTCACCTGGCGAACAGCCGTAAGGACGACAGCAGGCGTCAACCCGATGGTGAACGACCCGATATTGGACAGTCTCGGAGTGGCGCAAGGATTCTCGTAGGCCGCCTGGAAAGACAAATTGCCGCCCTGGAATCCGCAGCCGACGGTGTAATTGAACCGGATCTTGACGACGTCCTTCGGGGCCATGTCTGACAGCGCGGCGACTTGTGCAGACGTCCAAGTCAGCAGTTGTCCGGCGACGATTGGCTCGCCAGCCGGATTCCAGATGGTTCCACCATCGACACTAAGCTGCGGATTTCCCAGATAGATGAGACCTGCTGGCAGCGTGACATTGGCGGCGATGTTGTACAACGTCGTCACGCCAGCGTTCTTCATGGTCACCGTTGCTGGATTGTCTGAACACATCGGCACAGGCGTGGGACTGAACGAGGTCGCGACCAGCTTGCCCGTCGGGACGACGACGGATGAGGTATCCGTTCTCGGAGCCTGGCAATTGCTGCCGTCGCACCCCCAAGAAGCGGCAATGCTGTTAGTGAGGCCCGTGCATGCAACGAGATCTGCAGCGAACGTAATCGACTTCAGTTCGCCGGGAGCGAGTTCATTGAACAGGAATGAGGCGCCATTGATTGGCGCGCCATTGTGGTCGACATTGGCCGAGACAGTGGCTCCGGCAGGAAGCGTGTTGGCTTGATCGAAGACCAACCCGCTACCGAGGACGTCATCGACCCAGACATTGTAGGCTGTTCCATTTCCTGTGTTGTGCACAACGAGAGACCAGGACACATCGCGTGTGGTGGCATAGAGGATCTCGGGCGACTTGCGCGTATAGACATCAGCAGACAGCGAGAGCGACGCTTCATCTGAAGCGGACGTCGAGCAGGAATCGTCATAAATCGCGTCGTCATGGCATAGATCATCAAAGCTGGCAACGACGGACAAGTTGGCCAGAGGCCCGCCGCAGGGAACGGTAACAGGGAAGGTGATTGTGGCGACATCAGCGGCACTGTCGAATAGGTCAGCGAAGCGCCACTCGTAGGTCGCGGCACCTGTCACCGGAGACGTGCATGTGGTCCCATCCGTTGGGCTCACGGTTCCGCCGCATGTGGCTTGAGATAGATCGAGTATCGATCCGCCGGCATTCGATAAAACGATGCGGACATCGTGCGGCTTGGCAAGGGTGGAGGTCCTCGTCAACGTGATGGTGACATCGTAGGTCGCGCAGTACTCCTGGATTGTCGGAATCCCATCGACGGACACCGACATAGCAGGGGGCTGTGCAGTGACTGAAGGGCGTTGATCTGGATCTGCGTACATCGTGCCGCAGGTGCCGATACTTATGGCTCCCGGATCAAGCTCGATGCCAGCATTGATGGGATAGCTGGATGCGCTGCAACTCGGATCATTGAGACCGAGCACACTGACATGATAGGTATAGACGATCGTTTTCCCTCGAACGGATGTGCTGTCAGTCAGCGAGAGCTCCAAGCGACCTGCAGGCGTTCCATCCACGATGGTTCCCAATGTGGCACCCGTGACGGCAGCCGTTCCCGGTTCGTACAGAAGGTCGTTGTTCCCGTCTACGAAGTAGGTGAGTTCATTGAGAAGAAGATCGTCAAGAGCTGGATGGTCTTCAAAGACGTACGTATGTGTTACTTCGACATCGTAGTCCAATGAGCAGCGCACAACGGTGGTTCGATTCAGGATGACTGTGGATGAGAAGAGATCTACGTCATCGCCATAACCTTCGCACAAGATCGTGGTTGCAGCCGAAGCGCTGCCTGTGATGGTACATCCACAGCAATCCGTGCCTGTGGCCGTAATGGTGTTGTCATCGGTTCCACCACCTGGAGCGGAGCAGTAGCCGCAGTCCGTTGTTGCCTGCAGCTGAATGGTTGCAGCGAACGGTGGATCAAGGGTCGGATCGTAGGCCCAAGTAATCGTTCGTGCGCCTAGATCGACGGTGCCGCCGCCTGGATTGGCGACCGAAAAGCCCTCGGGATAAGTATCCACGATGGAGACTGGGCCAGGGCTTCCACCACCGCAATCTGCGCTCCCAACGTATTCGACGGTCACGTCATAGCTCCCGATCTCTCCAAGACGTAGCGATTCGGGCCCAGTCTTCGTGACGACCAGGGCGGGGCCGGTCTCTGCCGAGCAGTTTGAGAATTGAGGATACGAGATGAAGGGGATGCCGCAGTCGTTGCTATAGGTTAGCTCGAACGTATTCGTTCCGCTGGGTGGTCCAGCACACCAGTCGACATCTGCATGGAGAACGTAGAAATCGAGAGCGAATGTCTCTGTAGGTGCAATGTCGGGAATCGTGAAGCAGCCGTCTGCGTACGACACGCCAGCGGGTAAGCGCGACAAATCGACCGGATAGAGGTGGATGGCGCAACACAACAAGACGTTTCGAGCGGTACCTGCACCGCTATTGGTAATGGGGATCTGTACCTGTGTGTCATCGGTGCAGTAGGCGAGAAGCACGTCCGGTACGTCAAACGAGAGGTTGGGGTTGTTAACGATCAGGTTGAGAGAAGCCGTTGCTGTGCCCTCATCTAACGCTGTTTCATAGCAGACGTCGCTTGGACTGCAGCCCCAGGTTGCATCGACGTCATTGATTAGTCCTGCGCACGAGATCACTGCGGCCGTGAGTTGCACACTGACGTTCTCGCCAACGCCAATCGAGGCAAGTGCCGGTGTCGTGGCAGCATCCCAAGTGGTGGTTTGCCCTGCGTTGAATCCCCCATCTGATGCAGCGTTGAATGCCAATCCCGAATCCAGGACGTCGATGATTTCGACGTTGGAAACCGTTCCCAGTCCCGTGTTTTCCACGGTGATCGTCCATGTTACTAGGTCGCCCACTGAGGCGTCTTGTACGGATGGTGTCTTGCTGAGGACGATCGCTCCAGGCAGGATTTCAATCGACGTGGAACTGACATTTTGCAGTGGCGTGCCTGGGTTCGCGCAGTTCTCGAAATCGACAGTGATGATATCGGTTCCTGAAACAGCGGCACATGCTGTCGCCATGTCATAGGAGATGGTGATGCTCTGCCCAGGGGGCATGGCATAGGCTGAGCCACGGATGGCATTGATATCCCATACACCACCGACAGGATCGTCTGAAAAGGACTCTGCTGTCTCATTGAGCGTGATGGTCGTTGAGCCGGGCACGTAGACGAAGCCGCCATTGGGCAGCGTGTGGGTTACCACGAGCAAGCAAGCGTTTTGTGTGGCACTGGCGTTGGTGATGGTTACTGTGAATGTGGCTTGATCGCACTGATTCATCTGATCCGGGCCGACAATAGTTTGAGCCATGACGGCGATTTGAAGACACAACAGGAACAGCAAAAAACCGTACCACAGCTTCTTCATCTTGCGCTCCTCCTTGTGCTTGGTAGGGTTAGTTGCCTTGGGTCTTCTCGACCTTTACTTGTAGGAATCCTTGACCTGGTCCGCTGGGGATCCATGGCCAGCGGATCTCGAATGTGTTTGATTCTCCTCGCGCCAGGACAAGGGGAACCAGGAGTCCCAAAGGAGCTTCTTCGTCTGCGTTCGCATCATCTTCCATGTTCTCTGCAATCCACAGGGCGTGTTC
>SPBW01000226.1 GCA_004525685.1 Candidatus Atribacteria bacterium | reverse complement strand
CTTCTCCAATGAAGGAAGCTATGCAGTACATGGCTTTCTTGGAAAAGGATCGATCCTAATCGTGACGCGACTTCTAGAAGAGATCCGTCTCGGCTTCTGCAGATTCAGGTGGCTCAGATACGCGATAAAGACAGTCGGCTGGCCCGATGTCACACCATCGGCACTCGGCCCATGTCGGTGACTTGGGAAGAGGCTTCTCGCCTCCAACCTTCTGGACCATCTCTACGAACCTCTCCCGAAACCGCGCATCAGGTCCCGCTGATGGAATATCTACACCATTCGTCTTGTAGACGACGCGGCCTGAAAGCGTGACGTTCTCACAGAGAGGGTTACGAATGGGCAACAGAAGCATATAGAGGAGGACCTGTAGTTGATCTGAGGTGCGCGGCCGCCCCGTCTTGCAGTCCTCAATCACACCGACATTGTCCCTGATCGCAAGAATATCGGGTTTGCCTGATACGACAATGCCTGTCTTCCCGATCCTTCTGAAGGCATTCTCGTCCTCGATATGGACGGTGTATCCATCATCAAGCAGCTGATCCCTCCGAGCATTGACAAGCTCGCGGTGGTCAATCGTCCAGGTTGCTACGTCAAACTCCGCAGGCAGCTTGTCGTAGTCCTTGTGATGGGCCCGAAACCACGAAGACCATTCGCACATCGATTCGCCTGCAAGCAGCTTGGTGAGCCAGGTAACCCATATATACGGATCGGTTCTTAGTACAGCCATTGCTGCCTCCTTGGCATGCGCGTGTGCCTCGTGTACACCCGAGAGGCTATGGTTTGATCATGGCAACGTCAAGTCGAATCTCTTGGTAATGGGTAGTCCGCTTGCCTGAACTGGGCTTTGGCCAAAGAAGATGAGCCCTCTGCAGACGACGCCAAACACAACATGCGTTTTCCAGCCGGGCATTGTCCCGGGCAACCGATGCTACGCATCGTTTCCTTGAGAGTTGCTCGCGAACGCGGGCAACTCTGGGGCCCGTTCCTGCGGCAGTTCCTGGTACGCGTTTGGGAACGGACCATTGGATGTCCGTTCCTCGGATTAGATGAGGAAACTCACGACACTCTGAATCCGTCAGTTCCTTGCAAGTATTCCGTTGCGAATAGGAAGAGATCCTGTCTCATATAGAAGGGAATCCTACGTCCTTGCCCTGCGCTTGAGACTAGACAGACTCGACTTCCGTTACACCTTCAACTCGTTCCATGAGAAGTCGTTCGATGCCGTTCTTCACGGTCATCTGCGACATGGGACATCCTTGGCAGGCGCCCTGCAGTCGCACACGAACCACGCCATCTTCCGTGACTTCCACCAATTCCACGTCGCCCCCATCAGCTTGCAGCATGGGGCGGATTTCTTCGAGTGCTTGTTGTACTTCAATCCTCATGATGTCCTCCACCTAATCGACATTGTGTTGCGCGTTCGCTAAGCATATCGCGTTGACTCACTCGCGTCCCACCTTTGTAAGCGCCGCACAGGAGTCCCCGTTCACATGAGTTTTCTGTATGATGCTCTTCATGGCGCCTCGCGGTGGGGGGGAATACGAGCTGGCAGCCACGTCATCCGGGCATGCGCCGGTTCCTTCGTGGCGTCATTCGTATGCTCTTCAGGTTGTTGGTTCGAATTCAGATTGAAGGCCAGGAGAATATTCCAAATTCAGGGCCACTCATTGTCGCAGCCAATCACTTCCATTTCGCAGATCCTCTCGCCGTCATTCATGCCATGCCTTGGTCTCTAGATTTCATCGGAGGATTTCACATGCCATTTGCCCCAGCCATCGTTCGTTGGCTGCCTCGAATGTGGGGCCTCTACCGTGTCCGGCGATCCGGTTCTTCGCGTGAGGCGCTTCGCCAAGCCGAGCAGACCCTGATCGCAGGAGGCATACTGGGGATCTTCCCGGAGGGCGGAAGCTGGGCCACTGTGCTTCGTCCTCCTCGCCCGGGCAGTGCGTTCTTGGCCACAAGAACACAGGCCCTCATTCTACCTGTCGGTTTGGACGGCCTGCCTGAGATCTTCCCAAGTCTGAAACGCTTCAGGCGAGCAACAGTCATCATCCGCATCGGCCAGCCGATCGGCCCCTTTGCGTGCCCGGCCACCGGCCGCGCAGGGAGAGAACAACTTGACACCGTTGGGGAAGAGATTCTTCGCGCCATTTCCAAGCTGATTCCGCCCGAATCTCGAGGCATGTACTCGGATGATCCTGCGTTGCGCAAAGAAGCTGAAGCTGCTGCTGTGTATCCCTGGGCTCGGGAGAATACGTCAGCAGAGAGTTCTTCGAGGATTCCATCCTGATCCCGCGAAAAGGAGAGAACCGTGACACCGTCGACTATCACCCCCAGCAAGAAGAAGCAACGTAGAGCTTGGTACATGTATGACTTCGGGAACAGCGCCTATGCCGCCGTAGTTCTGTTGGCTGTGTACTCGAAATATTTCAAAGACGTGGTTGTCGCCGATCCCACGGGGGCTGCAGGCACTCGATATTGGAGCTGGGCGCTAGGCATTGCCATGTTTGTTGTCGCGTTCTTGTCGCCGATTCTTGGTGCTATTGCCGATTACGCTGGGAGCCGGAACCGATTCCTCTTCCTTTACACTGCGATTTGCTGCGTCTTCACGGCCGCCTTGTTCACAGTCACTGAGAACGCCATCGTCGTGGGTATGGTTCTGTTCATCTTGGCTGAGATTGGCTATCGGAGTGCGCAGGTTTTCTACAACTCGTTACTCCCAGGGATCGCGTCCGAGGAGGAAACTGGGCGCGTCTCCGGTAACGGGTGGGCCATCGGATCCGCAGGAGGCGTCGTTTGTTTGGTGATCGTGCTAGCCATGATCATGGTCATCGGAGGCGACGACCCCGCTCGCAAGCTCCTGATGACGCGGTTGTCATTCATCGTCACGGCCATCTATTTCGCCATCTTTGCATTACCCCTGTTCACCCAATTGAGGGAACGCCCTGCGCAAGGAGCGCTTCCACGGGGGAAGCTGCTACTTCGACTTCCGTTTCAACGAATCGCTGAGACATTCCGCGCCGTGCGCACTTACAAGGAGTTCGGGAGGTTCCTTCTTGCCTTCTTGATCTACAACGACGGCATCTTGATGATGCTTGGATTCGCAGCCATCTTGGGAACCGTGCTGTTCGGGATGGGAACAGAACAGATGATTGTCTTCATGATTCTCGTTCAACTTGCGAGCATCCCAGGCGCCTTTGTCATGGGATGGATAACCGATCGCCTTGGTGCGCGAAGTGCACTACTGTTGTCTCTAGCTGGCATGCTGATTTCCGCGATCTG
>SPBW01000140.1 GCA_004525685.1 Candidatus Atribacteria bacterium | reverse complement strand
TGCTTCGCGTAGCTGATTGGATGACGCCGTCATCATCTACAACAGTGATGGTCTATCCCTTTATGCCCGCTTGAATCGCTTGTCGAGTTCGTGCTTCGCGTAGCTGATGATGACGGGACGTCCATGAGGGCAGGTGTAGGGGTTCTCGAGCTTCATGAGAGACTCGACGAGCTCTTGTGCTTCGACCAGGGGAAGTGATTCCCCTGCCTTGATCGCGGCACTGCATGCCAGCTGGCTGAGCAGTCGGTCATACAACGCCTCTTTTAAGTCGCCTTGCGCTTCAAGGATCTCTGCCAGTGCCTCGACAAGCTCTTGGAATCCGCGCATCGACTGATACTCCGACAATGCATGGGGGAACTCTCGAACAAGGAACGTGCCACCACCAAACTCATCCAGCACAAGGCCGATCTCGGCCAACTCATCCAAGTGAGCGGATAGGATACTTGCCTGTTCAAACGACACCTCAATCCGAGCTGGCAACAAGAAGATCTGACGAACAATGCCAGCAGGCCATTCCTCACGCAACTGCTCGTACAGAACGCGCTCGTGGGCGATGTGCTGATCGACAATATCGAGACCCTCCGACGTATCAACCACCAAGTAGGTGTTATGGATCTGTCCAAGCACACGCCGATCTCCATGGATGCTCACTTTTCCTGCTTCGTTGAGTGTCCTACTGAGGCTCATCTCGTGCCTCAGATCCAGCCCGAGTTGGCGCTGTTCTCGATCCGTCGGTTGCTGGAATGATGCCGCCTGCCAGTTGCCACTCCGTCTGGCAGAACCCGCCTGTTCGCCACCTTCAAGAGGCATAACAATCGCTCGGCTGGAGAGACCTCTCTGCAGCGCAGCAGAAACAGCATCCTGCACATCTCGAGGATTGGCGAAGCGGATTTCCTCTTTGCGTGGATGGATGTTTACATCGACCTCATCAAGCGGCACAGCAATGAAGACGAGGGCGATGGGAAAGCTCCCGGGTCTCAAGATACCTCGATAGGCACTGGAAAGGATGAATGATAGGCCGCGATCTGAGATGGTTCGGCCGTTGACCACGAACAGCTGATCTCGCCGATTCCCTCGCTTGAAATCAGGGCGGCTCACATACCCACTCACCTCGACCCCGTCTCGCTTCATGTCGATGGGGATCATGGATTGAGCCACGTCGGCTCCATGCACCTGAGCCACTCGATCCAACAGCGTGTTCACGCGCGGAGCTGAGAATACGTCGCGATCCCCATGTCTCACTTTCCAGCCAATGTCAGGGCGCAGAAGCGCCATGTGCTGCACGACGCGATTGATGTGCAAGAACTCCGTCCGAGCAGCGCCGAGAAACTTCGCGCGAACGGGGACATTGTAGAATAGATCCCTTACCTCGATTGTTGTTCCCGCACTTCGCGCCGCAGGCGAGATGCCGATGAGGTCGCCATCCTCTGCGAGCAACTCATAGGCCATTTCGCTCAGAGGCGTCTTGGTAATGATGCGCAGCCGTGAAACAGCGGCAACGCTCGCTAAGGCCTCACCGCGGAATCCCAACGACTGAATGCCATACAGATCTTGCTCTGTGGCAATCTTGCTGGTTGTGTAGCGCTCAATAGCTAGATGGAGATCTTCTTCGCTCATCCCAGCCCCGTCATCGCGAATGGTGATCGAGACCTTCCCGCCCTCGACGAGGATGACGTCAATGTTCGAGCTCCCTGCATCAATGGAATTCTCAATCAGTTCCTTGACGACAGACGCAGGGCGATCGACCACTTCGCCAGCAGCGATTTTCTGAGTTAGGGCCTTGCCAAGACGTTGAATCGGCATAGAACTGAGGCTATCCGATCTGCCGTCCTGACACAATCAGCTTGCCACGCTCCCCCTCATTGCGCTATCGTTCGTTCGGAGGTTCTATGCACACAATCGGCATGCTGCGCCGCACACTGGGGCTATCAAGCGACAATCAGGTGCGCAATCGAATCGAACGCATCAAGGATCTTCTCTCCGAACACATCCGGAGAGGCCCCAATAATCAACTCTTCCTCACCGACCCCGGCCTCGATCTCATGAAGCAATTCCAGGATCTTTACGATACCGGGTTAACCTTGACAGAGGCGAGCAATGTAATACGCGCAACGTCGTATCAATTCAACGTTTCGCCTCTTTCAGTTTCATCTCGTTCTGCGCTGAACGAGATGAAACCAGATCGTTCAACCGTCGATCTTGCTACAGGCCTGCGTCAGGAGCTAACTCAGATCCGCGCGCATCTTTCCGCCATCGAGACTCAGTTGCAGCCTGGTTCAAGTTGCGCAGAACCTGCGATCGATTCACAGCCGTGGTGGACTCACCTACGAGAGGATATCGATGTCACTTAATCTACCTGTTCAGCAGAATCGCCGTTTGGCGGATGTCGTTGCGAAAATCGATAGTTCAGAGGAACTGGCTGCATTGTGGAGCGCAGCCAACATTACAGCCATCGACCGCATGGGAATCAATGATCACGGACCTGTTCACGTCCGCATCATGACCAACATCGCACTGAAGCTCCTTCGACTTCTCGTACAGGGGGGCGTCGTGCCCAGCGCGGTCGTGCATCACGGGTTGGATAACGATGATGCAGAAGTCGTCGTTGTGCTTGCTTGTGTCTTGCACGACATCGGCCACGTCATTCATCGCGAGAATCATGAGTTCCTCTCACTGATGTTGGCTCCACCTCTTATCGATCAACTTCTGACACCTGTCTATGATCTGCGGACACGCACGGTACTCAAAGGAGAGGTGCTCCATGCCATCTATGCCCACCAGCGAGAGATTGCCCCCCTCACCATTGAGGCCGGCGTAGTGAAGGTGGCCGATGCGTTGGACATGGAATCAGGTCGCGCCCGTATCCCATTCACTACAGGCAGCCCGACCATTCACTCCGTCTCCGCGATGGCCATTCAGAAGGTTCGCATTGACCGAGGCACAGACCGCCCAATCAAGATCGCCATCGAGATGTCGAACTCAGCCGGCATCTTCCAGGTTGACAGTCTGCTGCGGGAGAAGTTGCAGAACTCAACGATCTCGCCATTTGTGGAGGTTGTTGCCGAAGTGCTCGAGAAGGAGAAAAAGATCCTTCACAAGTACACGATCGACTCAAAGACGCCTTAAATCGCCTCGAGCACCCTCCTGCGAGGCTCAGTCGGCCTCCATCAAGAAAGCCGTCTCATGCGACAGGATAGGTAGATCTCGCAACGGCTGTCTTTTTGCATGTTTGCGCGTTTCGTGTTTCGTTTCGCAACAAAAGTACCCTTTTGTTGCGAAACTTGTCCACCCCTTTCTCGTCACTCAGACCTATGCTTCGAGGCGCAAAAGGGGAGCCATGCCACTAGACATCACCCACGAAGACTTTCTGACGCCGAAGCAAGCACTTGCTCTGAAGTCCCATTGTCGCGAGCAAGCAGATGAAGCGAGCCGCAACGGCAAGAAGCGGCCGATTCGAGATTGGGCCATCCTCCACGTCGCCCTCGACGCGGGACTACGTGTTTCGGAAATCTGCGACCTGCAGATACGTGATGTTATCCTCGATCGCGCTCATGCATCACTCATCGTACGAGATGGCAAGGGCGGCAAGAAGCGCGGCGTCCGCATGGGCTCAGCTCTGCGAACGCATCTTGTTGAGTTCATCAGCTGGAAAGAGAGCGTTGGCGAGAACGTGTCAGGCCGATCGCCGCTGTTTGTGTCTAGCAGAAAGGGGCCTTTGACGCGGACCGCTGTCTATCGCATCTTTCGCAAGAATGCCGATGCCGTCGACATCCCCAAGCGATTCTCCATACATTCGTGTAGACACACCTATGCGTCGCTCTTGTATCGGGCATCTGACTTCAATCTTCGCCTCGTCCAGAAGCAACTAGGACACCGCTCGATTCAGACCACCCAGATCTACGCCGATGTCCTGAATGAAGATGCTGTTCTGGCTGTAGAGAATCTCCCGCAGTAGGTCGAGGCGTGTACGTGTACGTCTCCCTGCCTGACCGAGCGTTGACTTCTACCGGCGGCGCGTTCAGACGCAGCCTGGGCCTCGATCAATCTGGACGCAACAGATTCACGCTGACGTCGTAAGTGAGGATCGCGTACTTGCAGCGGAGAATCTTCCTCCAAGTAGTGGCACATACAAGCGCAGTGCTTGAACTGGCACAGTGCAGCCACGATAATACGGACCTCTCTGTTTATGGGCTATTCCAACGATGTCATCATTCTGCGAGGAGAGGTTCGTGTCATGCGCACTCGAAAACTGAGGATCTTGTATTCAATCGCGGCACTGGCACCGATTCTACTGTTCTCCATGCTCGCATTATGTAGCCCAGAAGTGAGTCTAACACTTGGATTCGATGGGCAAGTCATGCGTCATCGTTTTGCCCCCCTCCTCATTAACCTGAGCGGTTTGTCTGAACCGATGGAGGGAACCCTAGTTGTCAGGCAGACAAAAGGCGTTCCAGGCTCTACTCAGGCGCCCATCTCCCATACCATCGCAGAGGGAGTTCTATCTAACGGTGATTATGAGGTCACGCTACCGATCGTCGAACCGCTGAATCCAATTACGGTCGAGCTTGTTGACAGCGAAGGGAGCATTGTCGCGGGATACGCGTACAGTGCAAGACTCGGCATCCGTGAATGGCCTTTCCCACTCGTCGTGGGACCTTCAGTGCATGTCGACCGCACAGAGGCGATCGTCGCCGCTTCCGAGTTGCCAACAGATTGGTGGGCGTACGACGCCGTTGATAGCGTATGGCTGTCAGAACCAGTTGTGTCTGCGCCAATCCTTGAAACACTGGGAGAATGGGTCGTCTCAGGAGGTTCTCTGGTCCTCTTTACCGGATCTGAATTCCCTAGGATGGACTCTCCCGTGTTCCGAAAACTGCTTCCGCTGTCCACGCCTGTCTTAACAGCCACGCCAGAGGGGCCATATATACTTCAGGGCAATCTCAGAAGCCATTCCATCCCCGATCTTCAGAGAGACGGGGTTCCCATCCTCATCACGATGCCATTGGGGGCGGGCACGATCTCGCTAGTCACTTTTCGCCCGGAAGATCTCTCTGAAGACGAATATGCTCGGGTTCTAGAAGAGGTGAAGTCTGCCACACGCATGCCAAGTATTGAGCAACTAACCTTAGCCACACTGCGCTCGACAAGTGTCCCCCGACCTCCGTATTGGATAACCGCAGCGTTGATTGCGCTGATCCTTACCGGTTTGCTCCTCTTCTCTGAGACGTCCCGACATCTGCGATCAAACCGAACGCTTGCTGGGCTTGTGATTGTCATTCTGTCTGCTACCGTTTCGTCCGGTTTATACGCAAACCGACACAATGCATTCATTCTGCTATATCAGGCGAATACGTCTATTCGCGTTTTGTCGACATTCGGTCTAGACGTTGATTTGTGGACTTTATATGCCACTCAATTCACAGAGGTCAATCTCGAGCATCCACGGACATCCTTCCCAATTCCAGCACAGTTACCGACAACCTACGGTGTGGATTTTTCGGAGAGCGCAGATGCGCAGTACTCGAAGTTCACACTGAAGCGAAATGAGAGACGGGATCTCACGCTTCTTGAGCGAGGCAG
>SPBW01000139.1 GCA_004525685.1 Candidatus Atribacteria bacterium | reverse complement strand
TCCGATCATCGCCATCATCCCTCTCAAGTGGATCATGAGCATCCGTTCGGTTCGCCAGGCGAGCACATCGCGAGCAGTCGATCCAGATGCGATGCTGCGGGGATACACCAGCGTCAACGCCTTCGTGTTCATCGTTCGCGCTCACGCCGCGTACCTCGATGACGCCGGCATCGACTATGCGAACACGCCCGATGGACACGTCTCCATTCTTCCCAACAATCCGTGCGCAGTTGCTGCGAAGATTCGTGAAGGCGTTCACAAGGCATTCGGGACGGACATCGCCGTCATCATCACAGACACCGTCACAATGCTGGGCCGAATTGGAACTCAAGATATCGCCATTGGATACTCCGGAATCGATCCCACCACGCGCGATTCGTTCAGCAAGGATCTTTTCGGAACGGCTCGCTCAGGTGGTATGGATCTCGTCGTCGACTCCATCGCAGGGATGGCCGGCCTCATCATGGGACAGACAACGGAGATGACGCCCGGCGTCTTGGTCCATGGCGTGCACTACACGTCCCATGAGCAGACCGCAATTCAACACGGCACCGACGAACTGGCCTACCCACGCGGAGCCACGTGGAAGATGGGGTTGATGGGCATCGTGGCAACGGCGTTGTTCTTGCTCGTCGAACTCTTCACGCTCCCCGTGCGATGGTGCCGATCGAAGTCCGGCAAATCATCGACGAACCATCCCAACACGCCGAAGCATCGAGTGTGATGAGAGATTCAACCCAGATTGATCTCTACCCGAAGCGCACGAGACGCGCAACCTAAGGTCATCCCATCGCTACGAGAGAACTGCCGGCTGGAACGTGGAGGATTCAAGAACGACATCCTGGACTAGGAGAAGCACTCCTACTTATTAGGGCGGAGAAGGGATGCCGGCTGCTCTTGAGGAACTCACTGAGTTCCCAGCAGCGTGGAATTCGCGTGGATTGACGGCGAACTCTGTACGATCTCTGGTGGCTTGGGAGTGCGAACGCTTCGCGTCCGTTCTGAGTTTGCGTGCGCGCCGCGCACGTTTCGAGTTCTCCTACGGAGAACGTCGTCGCGGGTTACGAAATGTCGGATTCGATCATACAAACGCGTACCCTTGGGTACGTTGCGAGTCCTCCTGCGGAGAACATCGTGGAGGATTGGACGGACTTGGCAGGGTCGAAGGTTCTCACCCCACACATCACAAAGCAAGAAGCCCGAGAGCACATCGCTCTCTGGCCTTCTACCTACGGCTAGAGGACTCATTCGAACTCCGCTAGGTACCTAACCGCACGTATCCCATGCCCCTTCAGAAGAAGAAACTTGGACTCCCAGCCAGCCATCAACCGAGGGGTGCCGGGCGACAGATACCAGGTCGACAAGATGGTCTCCTGCAGTGCCTGGCTGTTCTTTTCTGTGCGGATTCCCATCGAAGAGGGGCAGCTCAGCTTGGCACTTCAACCGGGAAGGATGGTCAACACTGATCAGCGAGCAGAGCCACTGAGACTCTTCGCACGGATCCCAGTTCCCATCTTTTCCCCTCGCATTCGACACACATCCGTATCCAGAATCAGACGTGCAGTGAATTTCAGCCATCCGGCTTCTGATTAGGCAGGTATAGGCGGGCTCATGCTCTTTTCTGTAATCTACTGCCTTTCTATGCCACCTTTATGGGACTTGACTTTCCCGCCTCATCTACCCTAGAGTAGCGCATAGACCTCCTGGGTCAACTTGCTCGATTCATGAGGATCTACTCCGCAACGGGTAAACCTGACGAAAGTCTGGGACACAAAGCTTCGAGACCCATGTGGTCAGTCGGGCTGCCGGAGGAAGGAAGAACGGTGGCCCGGAGTGAATGTACATCTGAAAAAGAACCGCTGAGATTCTAGCTGCGGTTCTCTTTTCTTTGGACACGTCGGGCTTGGCATAGGCAGTTCGGGGGAACATGGAAGCGACCGTTGAGTTCGAGAGACTGGTCTCAATGATCAGACTCGAGTCGTCAGAAGCCATACCCGCGTTTGTTCAATCGGGGTACGAGATGCGGCTGGCCGCGCTTCGCGAGAAGATTAAGAACGAGCGTCATCCCTATCCCCTTGGAGGAATCCTGGTCTCTGTTGGCGCGATCACAGACAGACAGCTGAACCAGGCGCTTGCGTCCCAAGGCTTATCGGGATCCAAGAAACTCCTAGGGGAAATGCTCGTTGAAATGAATCTCGTGTCGCGTGATAAGCTGACTCATGCACTGACGATCCAACACGCACTCGCCAGACGAAACGACTCCCCCATGCAGAGTAGCCCCTCCCTTGCGCAGCAAGGGAAGTCGGAGCAATAACGGAGGCGACAGAATGCATAATATCTTGGACATTCTCGGAAGGCACACCGGTATCGGCTTGATCGTTGCATGCGCCTGCCTTGTGTCGGGTACGATGGCATGTGCGGTGCCATTTGATAATCCCGACCTGTACTTTGCGGCAGTCACATCAGCTTCTGACGGTACCTACTACCGATCCGTCGGCTTGAGCCCGGACGGTACCAAGTTAATCGCGCAGAAGAGTTGGAGTGACGGCTCGAGTCACACTGAAATAGTGCTTCTCGATGCGGATGGTCGAAATGAGGTCGTCATCTCGACTGGAGACTCCCAGCAGGGAGACATCTACGCCTACATGACCCCGTTTTGGAGTGACGATGGCTCGACGGTGGGGTTTGTCGAGGTGCACTATACGACAGCAAATCGAGTTCTCTCCTATGATCTAGCGGCAAATACCACGAACGTCGTGTATGCCCCCACGACAGGTGACGTCTGCAATCCGGATTTTGTAGGCTCGAGCACAGAGGAGATCGTGTTTTGGCAGTACGGCCCGGTGGGCGGAGCTGACCTCTTCATCTGGGACGGCGCAACGGCCACCAATATTACGAACACGCCGAACTACAAAGAGTACGAGCCTGTCTCCAACGGCGATGGCTCAATCATCCTGTTTTGGTCAGGGGAAACGGCAAATGAGCCGATCAACACCACGCACATCTTGGTGAACGAGTTGGGCGTATGGACGAAGGACGTCGGCTTCACGCCGATCCTAGACTCCTTCTGGCCATTCTGGACCGGCCGCAACGACAATCTGATCGGTTTAACTCAGTACTCGACCAAGGACGTGGAGCTCTACGATTCCACCGGCGCGTTCGTGGTGGACCTTACCGGGCCAGGCTACGAGGGTGGCGCCGGGCAGTGGAACTATTTCGGATTCACAGGTGAGGGTCCCGTTGGCGAGTTCGTCATCACATCCAATGCGCTTCGAGGAGTGCTTGCCGGCCGAGATATCATCATCGCCGCTCCTCGGTCACATCTCTACATTGATGCAGCCGATGGGTCCGATGTATTTCCGGGGACTTGGCAAGCGCCGTTTGCCACGATCAGCAAGGGAGTGCTCGAGGCTAGCAGCGGCGGCACAGTGGAAGTTGCCGCAGGGAGCTATCAGGGTGCCGTGATTGACAAGCAGGTTCACCTGGACGGCTCGGACATCGGGGGCACGAACATCTCGACTGGCGTGGGATACTCCCCGTCAAGCTCGGCGCTCACCACAGCGTTTCGATTGGACGCTGGTGCCGACGGGACGACCATCGATGACATGACAGTTCTTTGCCTTCCCGGAGCCGGCTATTATTTCGCGGTCTTCAGTCGAGGAGTGGACGACGTCACGCTTGACAACATCACGCTCTATGACGCCGTGCAGGGCTTGACCAACTGGGGCGGGAGCGGCTGGTCGATCCTGAACAATCAAGTCATTGGGACCGTTGCTGCAAACGGCGGTGGAATCGGGATCTACGTCGGCGCGACACTCGGCAATGAGACCGCATCCAACAACTTGATTCAGGGGAACGTGATCGGCTCCGACGCGAGTGCCCCAGACTACTCATGCCCGGGCATCGTCCTCGCGCTTGACTTGCGGTATGGACGCTACGATGAGTTCGCGATCTATGATCTTGGAGGCAACAGGATCATTGGGAACACCATCGCGGACAGCGGCGTTCTGAACGGGGTCGGGATCGAGGTAGGCGTCATCGCGGGAACCGGAAACCCGCCTGAGTCCGTCCCAGGTATTCTGGCCGCAACTCTGGGCGCGATTCATGACACGATCATCAGTGAGAATACAGTTATGGGTGAGTACTTCGGCCTGTACCTGTACAACTTGACCGGCACGGACGTCTACAACAACATCCTGTCCGGGAATACGAGCGTCGGAATCGGCCTCTGGGACGGGAATATCGACAACGTGTTCCGCTACAACAGCATCGCCGGGAATGCCTACGGGCTCTACAACGGAACTGGCTCGCTCGTCGATGCGGCACTCAACTGGTGGGGCGACGCAAGTGGACCCTCGGGTGAAGGACCGGGCTCGGGCGATGCGGTGAGTAGTGACGTCATCTTCAGCCCGTGGCTGGGGATCGATCCAGATGGCGACCCACTATTGCCGGGCGTTCAGATCACCGGACCGCAGACAATCATCGTCGCACCGATCGATCCAGAGCCGGCGGGCGGCTATCTCAACGCCGCCATCGTGGGTTCGAACGATCTTCCATTCGATGACGTGATCGAAGTCCGTCACGGCATCTACGATGCCAGCGAACCCATCACCGACGGCGTCACCCTCGTGAGCGAAGTCGGCTCGGCAGCGCATACGATCTTGAACGGCGACGTGTCGCTAGATTCGGCCGACATCCTCATCGGTCGACTCCGACAGGGCTTCACCCTCAACGGATCAATCACAGTTCGTGCGGGAATGGATGCGTCAACCATTCACATCAACTGGAATGACATCCTCGGAATGGTCGGCAACAGCGGAACAGGCACGCTCGATGCCACGTTCAACTACTGGGGAGAAGACGGACCGGATACCCTCGGCGCAGTCGCCATCTATCCGCTACTGCCCATCTCCTCGGACACGATCATCGGCTACATGGACGAGCACCGCTTGTCAGCCCTCGACGCCATTGACTTTGCGGTTCTGCTTGATCTGTATCTCACGGAACGCGAAGCCCTCGTGGCCGTCGACCTGATGAACACGTTTGGCTTCAGCGAGGAAGAGGCTGCAAGCATCGTCGAGGAGTACGGCACCATCGCCGTGAATCGTGCCCTGGCTTTCTGCAGTGACTACCAGGACTTCCTCGCGCTGCTGATGGGGTACGCCAGTGGTGGTGGTGGCGGCGGTGGCAGTTATCTCGGCGGTGGTGGTGCCGATGGCGGTATGCCGACCTTCGCCGTCGGCGATCTAATACCGCTTCAACTCGAACTGATGCACCCAGTCACTGGTGAGCCGATTACGGATGCGGTCGTTTCGTACTCGGTCTGCCGAACGCTTCCCGATGGCACCGCCGAAATCGTCTTGCTGGGTGTCATGAAGTACGACGGCGATCTGGCAGTCTACGTATTCGAAGTGGATACGAACGGGCTTGAACCCGGGATCTACGATGTCTACTTGGGTACGGACGACGGCCGATCACGTCATTTCCAAATCGAAGTGAGCGAGTTGTAGCCTCCTTGCAGCTCTGTATGGGCGGACGGCGTCGACCGTCCGCCCACAATTCTTGTTGGAGTCTTCATGCGATCTGCACTTGTTACCTGTTTCGCCGTAGTCGGCGTA
>SPBW01000175.1 GCA_004525685.1 Candidatus Atribacteria bacterium | reverse complement strand
TGCGGGACGCCACCAACTTGATGGGGCTGGATACCTACCAGACCCAGCAGGCGATTCGCAAAGATCTCAGCGATGAGAACGTTCGCGTTGCCTGCATCGGCGTTGCTGGAGAAAATGGCGTCAGGTTTGCCTCGATCATGAATGATCATGGGCGCGCTGCTGGACGCTGCGGCTTGGGCGCGGTGATGGGATCTAAGAATCTGAAGGCAATCGCTGTGCATGGAACCGGAACGATTCCCGTCGATAATCCAGACCAGTTGGGTGATGCTGTAGCCGAAATCTTCAACCGAACAAACGAGGACGTGGCTGCCCAAGCCATTCGCATGGCCGGAACAGCCGGGTATTTGGACATGGCGACGATGTATGGCGATCTGCCCGTTCGCAATTTTCAGGTTGGCGAATGGGACGGCGCTTCTAATCTATCGGGCATTCGCATGGCCGAGGAGTATCTTGTTCGCGGCCGAGCTTGTTTCAAATGCCCGATCGCCTGTGGTCGCGAAACGCGGGCTCCGAGATTCGGACTTGAGCGGGTCGATGGGCCCGAGTACGAAACGCTTGGCGCGTTGGGCTCGATGCTGGAGATCGATGATCTGGAAGCTGTCATCCATGCTGGCCATCTGTGCAACGTTTTCGGGCTTGACACCATCTCGACAGGAGGAACCCTGGCACTGGCGTGCGAGCTGTTTGATCGCGGCCTGCTTGACGCCACGGCCACAGATGGCATGCTCCTGCGATATGGGGACGCAAACCTGCTTGCTGCGGCCATTGAGGCCATTGCCCGAAAAGACGGTTTCGGTGCCCAGCTTGCAGAAGGAAGTCAACGATTGGCGAGCGCCGTCGGAGCGGCGGATCTCGCTGTGACGGTTCGCGGTCTGGAAATGCCGATGCACGACCCGCGAGCGTTCCACGGGCAAGCGGTCGCCTATGCTCTGTCACCTCGAGGCGCCTGTCACATGCAGGGAGACATGTATTCTGTGGACACTGGGCAGGTCGAGATAGAAGAGCTGGGGATCATCCCCGGCGACCGATTGGAATCCAGCGAAGCCAAAGGAAGAACGACGGCCCGACAGATGATGTGGCGAGCCGTGTACAACGCCCTCGATCTCTGTCAGTTCCAGAACCCAGGGAGTGATCTTGTTCTGGAAGCCGTGAACTCGGTCACGGGCTGGGATCTCTCGTTGGACGATTTGATGCAGACAGGTAAGCGAATCCTCGCTCTCAAGCGATGGATCAATCAACAGCGTGGATCAACGGGCGACGACGACCATCTTCCGCCGCTTCTGACTGCATCACTTGAAGCGGGTGGAACACTGGGCACATGCCCCGATCTGGAGACTATGCTAGCAGGGGCCTATGACGAACTCGGATGGGATGCAGCAGGCTTCGTGTCTGACGATGTACTGCATGCACTTCAGGCCGATGACCAGAATGCCGATTCGTTCTAGCTTCTTGTGCGGAGCGGGCTACTCAAGAAAGTCGAGAACCCATACCTCAACAGACTCCGGCAAGGCATCCGAGTTGATGACAACCTGGCTTGTGTCCTGATCGACAACCGTATGCAGAATGTCAGCGACCAGGGTGAAGTCGGCCAGCGGCGCGATCTCGGACCAAGGTGTGATGTCCTTGACGTAATAGTGCATGGGCAGGACGATCTTCACGCTCGGCAATTGGGCAATGACTGTCAATGCTTCTGCAGCATGGATGGTGAAGGCGCCGCCAACGGGGAGGAACAGCACGTCGACATCTCCAAGCGCGGTGAGTTGTGCTGTGGAGAGGATGCGGCCTAGATCGCCGAGATGCGCGAATCGAATGCCACCTACATCGAAACGCAACAGGCTCACGTAGCCAGCACCTCCGCCTGATGCTGTGACATGGCTCGCTTCGATGAAGCGAACAAGCAGGTCATCGGTGACGGTTCGATCGCCCTCCTGAATGCGCCCTAGGCTGTCCCAAGACTTGACCTCAATCGGATCTCCTAGGTAGCGAGTCGTCTCTCCGTAGCAGGTGGGGCAATGGTCAATATGGGCATGCGTCATCAATACGATATCTGCTGGCTGCGGGAGCGCGGGATAGGGAACATACGATGCAAAGGGGTCGATCATGATGATCGGCCCATCCTCTGACTGGATGGTGAAGCAGGAGTGCCCCAGATAGGTCAGCTGAACCTCTGTCGCAGCGCAAGCCAATCCAGCTGCGAGGGCAACCCCAAGAGCGACGAGAAGGGTCTTCTTCATGCGCATCACCTCGCAGCATTAGAGCAGAAGTTGAAGCGGCGGGGCAACTTCCTAGAAGGCAGTTCGTGTACCCGGGTAGTCGAGCTTGCGGTGCCGCCTGCTGGTTTGGATCGGAAGTTGTGCGAGGCAGGTTGTGTCGGTATGGTCACGTGGGAGGCATCATGTCACAGCGGACCGCGACAACCATCCTACAAGACCTGATTCGGTTTGATACCACCAATCCACCCGGGAACGAGCGTGCCTGCATCGACTATCTCGACCAGCTGCTACAGAGCGTAGGGATCGAGACGTCGATACTTGCCAAGGATCCAGAGCGACCCAATCTGCTCGCGCGAATACCTGGAGCAGGAACAGCACCAGGACTGCTTCTGTTTGGCCATGTCGACGTCGTGACCACGGCCCATCAGCACTGGTCAGTTCCCCCCTTCGAAGGACGCATTACGGACGGGATGCTCTGGGGACGCGGCGCACTCGACATGAAGGCGGGCATCGCCATGATGACGTCTGCCTTGCTTGAGGCCAAGTCGCACAACTTGCAGCCTGCTGGCGACATTCTCTTTGCAGCAGTAAGCGACGAGGAAGCGGGCGGTACGATGGGGGCCAAGTACTTGGTAGCAGAACATCCCTCACTTTTTGAGGGAGTCCGCTATGCGCTGGGGGAATTCGGCGGGTTTCCGCTCTATATTGACGGGAGGCCGCTTTACATGATCCAAGTGGGAGAAAAGCAGCCGTGCTGGGCGGAAGTGACACTTCGAGGGCCAGGAGGGCACGGTGCTCGGCCGATGCGCGACGGCGCGATGGCAAGACTCGGCCACGTGCTGACCACGCTCAATCAGCGTCGTCTACCCGTCCACATCACCCCGATCACCGAGCGCATGGTTCGAGCGATGGCTGATGCCCTGCCGCGACACAAGGCCGCTGTCTTCCGCAGGTTGCTAAATCCAAGGCTGACCGATCGAATTCTCAGGCTGCTGGGGGAGACGGGACGCAACCTGGAGCCACTCTTTCGCAATACGGTCAATGCGACGATCGTTCGAGGAGGGGAGAAACCGAATGTCATTCCATCGGAGATTCTGCTCGGATTGGATGGGCGGCTATTGCCGGGGTTTGAACCTGACGATCTGTTCAGAGAACTTGAGACGATTCTGGGTGAGAGGTTGGACGCCAAAGTACTGCTGCATGATCGTGGCACAGCGGATTGTGACCTCGGGTTGTTCGCGTTGTTGGCCGACGTCTTGAAGCAGGCGCATCCCGGCTCGTATCAGGTTCCCTATCTACTGCCCGGCAGTTCGGATGCCCGCTTTTTCAGTCAACTGGGGATCCAGACCTATGGTTTCACTCCCATGAATCTTTCATCAGGCTTCGACTTCTTCGAGACGATCCATGCAGCTGACGAGCGCATTCCAGTTGAGGCGGTCGAATTCGGAGCGAAGTCGATGTTGCAAGTGATCACTCGCTACGGCCAGCGGACCTAGAGCGTCGAGACAACAGCCCGTTACCATGAAGAACATGGAGCTCTTCCAGGAAACCCCACTACGCCCTCGAGCACAGGCATCAATGCTTAATACCCCTTCGTGCCCTTCATGGTTGATTCGCTTGTATGACGGGTTGCCATGCCCTTCATGGTCGAGAGTGTTTACGTTCACAACTCTGCCTACAGGAGGTCTAAAGTGTCAGCCGATTACGAAACTGGGCAGGCTAGAGATAGGGGTTCAGCAATTCCAGGATTTTTGTGAGCGGCGCGATATCGGACTCGTCGAACTGACTCAATTCGGCGGAATCAATATCCAACACAGCTATGACGCAATCGCCATGGATCAGCGGGATGACGATTTCGCTCTTCGCGCGCGCGTCGCAGGCGATGTGGCCGGGGAAGGCGTTGACATCGGGAACGATGACCGGTGCCTTGGTCTGCACGGCATGCAGACAGACCCCCGCGCCTTTGAGTGTCTGACAAGCGACAGGACCTTGATAGGGCCCCACATGAAGTTCACTTTCACTGGCAACGAAATAGAAGCCGGTCCAAGAATGATGGGGCATCTTGGCGTGAAGGACAGCGCAGAGCGTGGCCATGGCGGCTTGAAGTGAGGGAGACTTGCCCTCGATCAGACCCGTCAGCTGCTCAGTCAATCGCTCATATCGTGCGGCTCGGCGTTCATCCATTGACGATCCTCCTTGTGTCCGTGCCGGATCGTGTCCGTGCCGGAGTATATCAAACAGAAGCTAGCTGGTCTTTGCAAGCTCATCCCAGAGACAATCGCCGCCTATTCTT
>SPBW01000070.1 GCA_004525685.1 Candidatus Atribacteria bacterium | reverse complement strand
CTCGTTCGCCGTCTCTCCTTTTCCTCTCCAAGAGACCTGAAACACCAGATGCGATACCATCGGGACACAACGACAGGTGTGAGTCAGGCGAAGAAGGAGAGTGCGTTCGTGACCGAGACAGCGGTGTTTGATTCGATTCGAATGCAATGCCGCCGCGTGGCAGAGCAATCTCAGCACGTTCGCATCGTAGAGGATCATCTCGACGAGTTCATCACCCCTTTGCTGGCAATGCCGTTGTCTGTGCCTGAACTGGATACAACCTCTCACTTCGTGGATGAATCCGAGGCAACCATCGCCTTCTTCACGGCGTTGGCTGCTGTCAATTTCGGGTCAGGGTACTTCCCTCATCTACGGAAGCTGCCGGGATTGTCGGGATACTACACGGTCGCCACCCACTTGACGCAGCGATTTCGGTCTCAGGGCTCCTTCACTGCCGTCGAGCTTGCCAAGATCACAGCGCAAGAGTGCGCCCAGCTATTCGGTCAGGACGTGGCAAACCCGGACATCCTGGAGCTGATGGGCCTGTTTTCTGCGTCTTGGAACGCCTTGGGAGACGACTTGCTCGCACGATTCGAGGGAAGCTTCTCAGCCCTTGTTCGTGCGGCTGGGCATCGTGCTAGCAATCTGGTAGAGATCCTTGCCAGGCAGCCCTTCTTTCAGGACGTCAGCTCCTATCATGGCATCGACGTCCCGTTCTACAAACGATCTCAGTTGCTGGCCTCTGATCTCTGCCTTGCTTTGAATCGCCAAGGGCTTGGACGATTCGACGATCTGGATGAGTTGACGATCTTCGCGGACAACCTTGTGCCGCACGTCTTGCGACTCGAAGGCATTCTCGACTACTCGCCCTCGCTCGCTCGCGGCATCGAGAAGGAAGAGCTCATTCCGGCTGGATCAGATGAAGAGATCGAGATCCGCGCCTGCAGTGTCCATGCAGTCGAACTCATGATCGACGTCGCCGCAGAGGCAGGCGTTGCATGGTCGGCTCGCGACGTCGATCAACTGCTTTGGCATCAAGGGCAACGGCCTGAATACAAGAAGAAAGCCAAGAGACATCGCACGAGAACCGTCTTCTACTAGCTCATAGGGCGACCGCGTCGGCTGAGTCCAGGATGTTCTTGACAGTCAGCGGCCCGATCCCACTCACGTTCTCCAATTCCTCAATCGATTCGAACGGGCCATGTTCATTGCGGTAGTCGATGATTCGTTGCGCCAGCGCTGGACCAATTCCCTGGAGAGAGATCAATTCGTCAAGCGAGGCACGATTGATGTTGATCGGCTCGGCTTGCACGAACGACGGGAGGAGGATGCTAACACCCTCTAGGGTGATCTCCTCCGAAGCGATTGATGCCACGGGCGTAGGGCGATCTGCGAAGATGAGAAAGCCGGATACAAGCACTGTCAACCCGATGAGCAAGGCAAGTCCACGCTCTTGCATCGACGGCATGGCACGGGGCTTCTTCACGCCCGGTACTTGAAGTCGGCGCTCCTGTATCTCGTGCCCGCTCTTCACATTGGACAAGTCTTCTCGTGACGACACTGCTTCCTCCAAGCTATTCAAAGCAGTGTAATGAACGGGCACAGGCGATGGCAACTTTCCTTGCATCCAGACAAGCGCAACTTACAATGCGCGGGGCACACCAAAGGAGACGCATGACTCGCACAATTCTTACGACGTTTGCCCTGATCTTTCTTGCCGAATTGGGGGACAAGACCCAACTTGCTGTACTGGCGATGGCTAGCCGCAGCAACCCGTGGGCCGTGTTCATTGGCGCTGGCGCCGCTCTGTTGGCATCTACTGTGCTGGCAGTGGTGCTTGGCTGCACCTTGCCTCGCTTGCTGCCCGAATCGAGCACCAAGATCCTCCACTACATCGCAGGCGGCTTGTTTGTCGTGGTCGGCGCTTGGACGATCTGGAAGGCCTAGTCAGTATTGAGACTCGTTAGCCAGGAACCGAGGGGCTCAAGCAGCGCATGCTCGGTCATGTCAAGATGGATGGGCGTGATCGATACAAAGCCTGCGGAGATGGCTCCAATGTCGGTACTCTCAGCCTCCGTCGAACCCTTCGTCAAGGGATCGCCACTGACCCAGTAATAGTTGCGTCCCTGCGGATCCTTCCCCGTGACCAGGTAGTTGCTGTACGCCTCACCGCCAAGACGGGTGATCCGCGACTCAAGCTTCCGTCCAATCGGCGCATAGGGAACATTGACGTTGAGGACGATCTTCTGTGGTAGTTCTTGCTGAGAGAGCAAGAATTCTGCAAACCGCGCGGCGAATTCGGCTGACGTCGTGTAGTCGGGCATGTCAGAGCGATCCCCGCTAGTGTCAAAGGAAACTGCTACGGCAGGGACACCGGATCGAACGCCTTCCATGGCTGCAGCGACTGTGCCTGAGTAGGACACGTCACGCCCCAGATTAAGCCCGTCGTTGATGCCCGATACGATCAGGTCTGGAAGTCGATCAAGCAGCCCAAGCAGCGCCAAGGACACGCAATCCGAAGGTGTTCCACTGGTAGCATGTCCGCGACTGCCGTCAAGCAGCCGAACTTCATCCACGCGCAACGGCTTGTGGAACGTTCTCGTGCGACTGGCCGCCGACCAGTTCCGATCCGGCGCATAGACCTCTACTCGTGCCACGCGGTCCAGCGCCTTTTTCAAGGCAAGCAATCCAGGTGCGTTCACGCCATCATCGTTTGTAATCAGGATCATCCGTTCCGCCATGTCATGTCCCTCCTGAGTCATTGCGACTAGCCGTCGTGCCTAGTCGTCCGACTAGTCGTCGCCGCGACGACGATAGAAGAGCAGCTGATTGTCGCCGTAGCGTCGTATATCTACGCGCTGGAGTATGCCAACCGACTCCTGCGCTGTCTCTGTGTGATGAATCTCAGCTACAACGACGAAATCCGCACTCAGGATTCGGCCATCAGCCAACGCGCTCAATGTTGCAGGCACAAGCTCATGATAATAGGGAGGCCCGACAAATACGATATCAAAACGTCGTCCACGTCGGGCCAATTCGCCGACCATGTCGATGGCATCTGACTCCATCACGCGCCCTTCAGTAAGAAAGTCGAGCGCTTCTAGATTGCGCCGCGCGATCCCACAGGATCCCGGTGAACGATCGACGAACAGGCAGGATGCCGCACCCCGAGACAATGCTTCGAGCCCCACACTGCCCGTTCCACTGAACAGATCTAGAAAGACGGCTTCAGGAATGAAGTCATCCAGGATGCTAAACAAGGCACTGCGTACGAAGTCTCGCATGGGGCGTATGCCCGTTTCTTCCCAATCGACGAGCTTTCGACCTCGCCGACTACCTCCAATGATACGCACGGGGCCTCCTTGCAGCGTTGAATGCGCATCGCTATGATCGATGGCGAAGCGGATTCAGCCAAGCATAAGAGAGGGGGACTCTGTCATTCAACCATTCACAGCTAATCTTCAGGCCGTGTGCTTTGATTTGGATTGGACGCTCTCTGCCTATCCCCTGTCCACGCGCGAGGTGTTGGAACAGGCCTTGTCTCGTGCTTCAATGTCTGCTGATCTGCTTGGCGACCTCACCATTGCCGCGGATCAGTATGACGCGCTGTGGCTGACATTGGAACGTTCGTCTCCTTCGACAGACACGCTTCGCGTGCAAATCCTGTCTGCCATGTTCGCGCAACGAGGCCTTGGGCACGAAGACGGTGTCGTTGCGATCGCCAAGGCGTATGGCGACATACGTCGCGAGACCGGCGTGTGCCTCTATCCAGGAGTAGATCGCCTTCTCGCCGATCTTGGGTCCAGGTACATGCTGGGGCTACTCACCAATGGCCCTACAGACATCTCGTGGGAGAAGATCAGATCCCTAGGCCTTGACCGTTTGTTCGATGCCGTCATCGTTGCCGGCGATGTTGGCATCTACAAGCCCGATGTCGAGGTTTTCGAGTTGCTCTTGGATGCGCTCGGAGCGGCAGCACATCGCTCGATCTTCGTTGGAGACACCTACGGCACAGACATCGTAGGGGCCGCGCAAGCGGGGATGCATACAGCTTGGATCAAGCGAGAAGGCTACGCCATCGACGATCAGTCGATCCAGCCCACGCTGATACGAGCGGATACGGCCCAGTTACGAGAGGATCTCTTATGACTCAGCTCGCACGAAACCGTCTTACCTGGTCAGTGCTATCGATCATCGTTTTCGCTGGTCTTGGCAGTGTCGCTCAAGACATTGATCTGCCTCGTCTCGTGCCCGCCTTCAATCAAGCCTATACCGAAGGACCGGGCGCTTGGGGCAACTGCCTGCTAGGAACCGTTGGGTGTCCTGATCAAGTCTGTACAACCGGGTGTCTGGTTACCGCATTCTCTTCTGTTCTCGCCTATTTCGGAGTTGAGGTCTCGGTGCCAGCACGCAGTTCCTGCACGGGAGAGGCGCGCTCTGGCATGGACCCTGGAATCTTCAACGATTGGCTGCGCGAATTCGGGGGATACGGACGCTGCGCCCAAGACCCCGTCGGGAATTGCTGTCTGATATGGGAGCAGCTCCCCGTCGATCTGGAGATTACCACGCACGTGAATCGAAACGACATCGGATTGAACCCTGTGTCTGCGGTGGTCATAGATCATGCCCTGCGCCAAGGTCATCTCGTGGTCGCTGGCGTCCATTGGGGAAGTTCCTGTAATGGAGGATCGACCCAAACCGAAGACTGCCACTGGGTTATCCTGACCGGCAAACGAAACGGCACCTATACCATCGTCGATCCATACAATCCTGATCCAACAAGTCCCTACGGCGTGCGCACAACCCTCGATGCTGGTGTGCATGGCAGCTATATCATTGATCGATTCGTTGTCGTGGTCGGTCCGTCTGTCGATGATCTTCACCTTGAGGTTCAAGTCTCCCCTCTCCAGGCAAGCTACCGGGTCGGCGATCCGATTCGTCTTGCCATGGTTACTCCGCGAAGTTCTGGAGCCTTCCTCCCATTCGCGCGCGTTACCACACCATCCGGGCAGATTGCCTATGTTGTTCTTGATGGAGCGGATCCCTCACGGGCACGTTATTCGGCAACCCGCCAGAGTCTTGTGCCCGACCCCCGCTCTTTGACCTCAGAGTGGACGTGGCACAGCGAAACGTTCTCAGCTGCCGATGTGGGGCGATGGTCCTGGGAAGTGTGGGTGGAACGCTCTCTTGAGCCAGGGACCAAGATCGGACGTCAGACGATCTCCTATGAAGTCACATCTGCGAATGAAACATCGCCACTGGGCGCAGCAGTCTTGGGGATCTTGCTCGTTGTCGCAATCGCTGCCATCGCGTTCATCTCCACCTTGCAGACAGGCATAGAGTAGCTGCTACGCCAGCGCAGACCACGCAAGAACGCTACTTCCCAAGAGGAGACAGTAGATGGCAAACACCCACAGTTTTCCTCTCATCACAAGTGCTAGCGCAGCGCGAAGCGACAGCCATCCACTGGCAAAGGCGCACGACGCTCCGATCGTCAGGCCAAGCCAGTCGTGTACTTGCGGCGTTTCCAATGCATCCAATAGATGAAGCAGTCCAGCTCCGAACAGAGCAGGAATGCTGAGCAGGAAGGCGAATCGAACCGCTTGGGCCGCTGTTAGCCCGAGCACATGCCCAGCTGAGATCGTGAGTCCACTTCGCGAAATCCCGGGGAAGACGGCGGCAGCCTGCGCCAATCCCACACCTAGGGCATCGGGAAATCGAATCAGCGCATGTCGGTTCCGCCCGCGAGCAGCGAAATGCCCTGCGCAAAGAACCGCCGCAGTGACAAGCAGGCCCACGCCAATGGCCATCGTCGAGGAGAACGCCGACTGAATCCCCTCACGAAACAAGAGCGCAACCGTGACGAGGGGAACCGTTCCAGCAATCAGGAACCCCGCGTCTTTGCGCAATTCGACGCGGCCCTTTCCACGAAGAGACAGAAGCAGCGCGACGATGTCCCTGCGGAAGACGACGAGGACGGCTGCCAGCGTTCCCCAATGAAGCATTGCTTCAAGCAAGACGCCAGGAGGGTCGAGGCCAAGCCAACGCTGTGCAAGGACAAGATGACCTGAGCTAGAGACGGGCAAGAACTCGGTCAATCCCTGCACCAGTCCTAGAAGGGCATAGCGAATCATTCGCTCCCCTTCACGCTGACCTCCATCGACAAGGCTCCTAGATGACAGCTATCTACACAGCGGCCACACTTGATGCAGTTGTGATTATCGTATTGATAGTGAGGCTCAATCCCCATTGGACATTCCGTCGTGCAGACTGCACAGCCACTACATCGAGTCTTGTCGAGTCTCAGCTTCAGGAAGCTCACTCGATTAAAAAGTGAGAGCAACGCACCCATCGGGCAAAGATACCGGCACCAGAATCTGGCAATGAGCACCATCCCCACAAGGGTCACGGCCAATGTTCCCATGTGAATCAAGAAGGGCCTGTTTACCTTGGCCACGCCCATAAAGAGGTAGGGAATCGAGGCTTCGAGAGAAGCGACTGGGCAGAGCTTGCAGAAGATCGTATCTGCGAAGAGCCATGCTCCAATGAGTGTCGCTGCCAACACGAGGAACTTGGAATAGGAGACGGCGTCTCGAATCTTCACCTTACGGAAGGACAACAGATCATTGAGCGTGCCAAACGGGCAGAACCATCCGCAGAATCCTCTCCCGGCAGCGAGGCCATAGACGACCATCATTCCAATCCAATAGTAAGGAACCGTGCCGAAGATGATCAGGTTCTGAGCCAGACCGATGGGACAAATCGAGATCGCCCACGGACAGGCGTAGCAATGGAGACCCGGAAAGATCAGGTGTGTCATTCCAATGCCCGTCGCACCGAAGAACCCCAGCAGCAAACCTAGTGATTGCCCAAGTCTTCTACCTTTGGCGATCTTCATGGACTCTCCTCCAGTAGCGTCATCAGGCGTTCTTCGAGATCTTCAATGCCGAATAGGACCTCGCCCGTATCGACTCTCAGAATGGCGGGAACAATCGTTCGTCCGGACTGGATAATGCCGTTGCGATCCGCAGCATCCCTGTCTTCATCAACATCGATCACTTGGTTTGTGATCAGCGAATTGAGCTCCGTAACTTGCCGGACCAACTCCTTGGCATAGGGACAGGCATGACACCACGGCGCAGAGAAGAGCAACAGTTCAATTCTTTCCGTCAAGGCCATGACTCGCTGTTGCCCGTCGTCTGACAGTTCTGGATCGCGATGCGGCGTCTCTTCAATTCCGACACAGGACGTGCACAGCACTGCGCCGATGCTCTGCGCCTGTTGATCCTGCTTCAGAGAGATCCCATAGCCCAGCCCGACAGCAAGGACACCAACAAGCAGGAGGGTCACCCACCATCGACGTCCGATCCATCGACTCGCGATCAGGGCAAGAGCGAGCAAGAGCCCCAGTCCCAATGGCACCACAATTCTCCACGCATTTCCGTCATCGACTACTGGCTTCGCGACGATGGGATCGGGAAGAGGTCCGTCTATTGGGACAGTCAGAGCAGCAACAACGTCAATGCCCAGTGAAACTTCCTCCACAATCTGGAAGCACAGATCACCGATGCAATAGGTATAGGTCAACTCAAATTGGGCAAGCGCCTCACCGATTCTGGCGTCGGCGTCGGCAGAGAGTGGCACGTTCAGAAGCACATCAGAGAACGCACCCAGCACATCGATCAATTCACCCGCAGTCACTTCAATGGGGCCGCTTAGAAGCGCAATCTCGATGTTGTCAGCCTCGTGAACCGAGATATTCTCCACTCGCAACGAGGCTGAGCGAATGCTCGCTTGCGGAATCGTTACGGGATCACTCTCAAAAGAGAATTCGAGTATCGGGTTCTGCGCAGCCAAGGGGATTGCCACCATTCCAAGCAGCGCAAGAACACTGGCTATCGCACGCAGTCGTCTGCTCAGCCTTGGGCAGCTACGCATCATGACGTTCTACTCCTCGCTTTCGATCAATCCCCGAACCGCAGCGACAAGAGCCTCTCCGCGCAGTCCACGAGCGGCAATCACACCATCTCGATCGATGATATACGTCATGGGGTATCCGCTGATACGATACGTGTCGCCCACAGGCCCGACATCCGAGTCGAAGATTTGGCGGGTATTGATTCCGTAGTTTTTGATGGCAGCGTGAAAGGAGCCCTCTGATCGATCGCGGTTGATGCCGACCACGATCATGTCGTACGTCGAGAACTCATCGGCAATCTGCTCCAAGGTTGGAAGCTCAGAGATGCAGGGAGAACACCAACTGGCCCAGAAATCAAGCACAATCACGTTCCCGCGCTCTGCCTCAAGCGAGAACGCTTCGCCCTTGACATCTGTTGCCTCAAACATGGGAGCGGGAAATCCCGCCAAGAGAGGCAGTTTCGGACTGACATCGGCTTCCGACTTGAGCACCTGCATCCACGATCCGTCAGAACTCACCGCCGCGACCTCGTAGACCACACCCTCTAGATTGAACGGCTCGGCAAGCGAGAAGATCTCATGGGAGTCTGTCATCAACAGCAATTCGCCATCCCGATCCGTATCCAGCAGCAGTGTTCCGCGATCCAGATCGTCATACCGACCGTCTGAATCCTCATCCACAATGGCCAGTCGGTAAGCCTTGCCCCCAAGCTCGATCTCTCCCGACTGATAGGAGTTACGGCAATAGGTCACCACAGTTGGCGTGGCGGGGCTCCATACGAGAAACGCCTGATATGACGCCGTCTGTTCGTCTGCATACTGAATCTGGAATGGGACACTGGCCAAGAGACTGCCATCAACAAGCGTTCGCTCCCAGTCCATTGGCCGTAGGGTGCCTGAGCCGTCGACGTCGACATGCAGCGTGACCGCCTCGTCGCCCATCTCGATGCATATTGGATGCTCGCCGTCGCCCAGGTGAAGGACACCGTGAAGCGACGGATCCTGAACGTCTGGGCATTCAATGCCGTCGATCGGGTCCGATTCCAGCTTCACGCCTTGCGGGTAACATAGGGTTGTGAGCGTCGTGATGTCCGAGATGTAGCGTAGCTGCGTTTCAGAGCACCAGGCATGCAGGCCGATGAGAAGAATAAGCCCGGCAAGCATGACACTCTGCCAAGCCCTCATTCGCCAGCTCCTTGCGCTGCCTCACGCAGTCGCGCGGTCACAAGATTGCGCCCAATGGCGGCAAGGATCTCGAACAGGCCCGGCCCGGCTCTACGCCCAGTGACTGCAAGGCGACTAGCCAAAGCCACATCTTTGAGAGTGGCCCCGTTGGCTTCCAAAGCTGCCCGCATGTCGCGCTCGATGGATTCTGGATCGAAGGGATCTGTGCATTCCAATTGCTCTGCCACCGCGATCATGAGAGGAGCCTGGATGGCACTGACAATGATCTCATCGATAGGCTCCAGCGGCACGTCGAAAAGCAGCTCCATCGCCTGGGCTAAGTCGCGCAGTGTCTTGCAACGATCGCGCAGTAGGTGCGCACCTACGCGCAACACCTCCTGATCTACGGTATTCCACATCTCTTCATTCACGCGTCCAGGTTCAAGAATCCATGGACGAACTAGATCGAGCAATCGATCCAGATCAGCCAGCTTCATGTGCTGCTGGTTGAGCCACAATAGCTTGGTGTCTTCGAAAATCGCCCCGGACTTGTTCACTTCATCAAGCGAGAACAGCGCAATCAGCGCCTGCCGACTGAAGACTTCCTCGTCACCGTGCGACCAGCCTAGCTTCGCGAGGAAGTTCACCATCGCTTCTGGCAGAAACCCTCGATGGCGATACTCAAGCACTGCCGTGTCTCCGTGGCGCTTTGACAGCCGCGTTCGATCCGTCCCAAGAATCATCGGCAGATGCACGAAGCGTGGTACGGGCCGTCCCAAGGCTTGGAAGAGCAGAACGTGCTTGGGCGTGTTGTTGAGGTGATCGTCACCACGGATGACATGCGTGATCTCCATATCCGCATCGTCAACGACGACGACAAAGTGATAGATGAATGATCCATCTGATCGGCGGATCACGAAGTCTTTCAGTAAGTCGTTGGGGAACGTGACATCGCCAAGCAGGTCATCGTGCACGATGGTCGAGCCCTCTGTGGGCACACGAAACCACCAGGCACCATCTGCTTCATAGGCAAGTCCGCGGTCCATGAGGTCTTGAGCAGCTCGCAGATGTGCATCTGTTCGATCTGTTTGTCGGTAATACTCATCCCAATCCAATCCCAGCCAGCGCATGGATTCGAGGATTTCCTCAATCGAAGCATCTGTGGAGCGCTCCTTGTCCGTGTCCTCAATCCGAAGGATGAATGTCCCTTCTTGGTGACGTGCATACAACCAATTGAACAAAGCAGTGCGGGCTCCACCCACGTGCAAATATCCGGT
>SPBW01000015.1 GCA_004525685.1 Candidatus Atribacteria bacterium | reverse complement strand
AGCAGCACGCCGTCCTGCCTGCGCGACGATCTCGGCTTCCTGCTCGTGAAACTTGGCATTGAGTACATGGTGCTCAAGTTTTCGCTTCTTCAAGAGCGCTGAGATGTATTCAGACTTGTCAATCGAGTTGGTGCCGATGAGCACGGGGCGACCCGCTTGATGTTGGACCGTGACCTCTTCAGCAATCGCTTCGAATTTCGCGGTCTCTGTCCTGAAGATCCTGTCTGGCTTAGCTTCGCGTTGCAGTGGCCTGTTGGTGGGAATGACCATGACGGGAAGCGCGTAGATCTGCTTGAACTCGTCTTCCTCGGTTTTGGCTGTACCCGTCATGCCGCATAATCCCTTGTAGAGTTGGAAGTAATGCTGCAGCGTGATCTGTGCCAGTGTCTGGGATTCACGCTGAACCTTCAGGCCTTCCTTGGCCTCGATTGCTTGGTGAAGGCCATCGGAATAGCGGCGATCCGGCATCAATCGCCCAGTGAACTCATCCACGATCATGACGCGTTCGTCTTTCACGATGTACTGCTGCTCTTTCTTGAAGAAATGAAGTGCGCGCAACGCTGTCTCGATGTGGTGCAGTGTTTCTGTATGCTCGGGAGAGAACATGTTCTCGATGGACAACGCATTCTCAGCTTTGTGGATCCCCTCGTCTGTCAGGGTCAACCGGCGAGATTCCTCTTCCATCTCAAAATCCTCGTCGCGCCGGAAGCGCTTGGTCAACGTGGCAAACTTTCGGTACTTGTCGAGGGCATCGGTCGCTGAGCCCGAAATGATTAGTGGCGTACGTGCCTCATCCACCAAGATGTTGTCAATCTCATCGACAATGGCAAAATCTAGAGACCCTTGAACTTTGCGATCCGTGGAATGGACCATGTTATCGCGCAGGTAGTCGAAGCCAAACTGGTTGTTCGTGCCAAAGGTGATGTCGGCTGCGTAGGCGGGCTGGCGCTGTTCAGGAGACATGCCATCCTGCAGCAAGCCGACGCTTAGGCCCAGGAACTCATAAACAGGCCCCATCCATTCGCGGTCTCGGCTGGCTAGGTAATCGTTGACTGTTACCACATGGACCTTGCCGAAGAGAGCGTTCAATGTCGCTGGGAGTGTCGCGACAAGCGTCTTGCCCTCGCCTGTGGGCATCTCAGCGATCTTGCGATCATCGAGCGCGAATCCGCCCAGGATCTGCACATCGTAGGGTCGCAGTCCAATCGTTCGCATGGCCACTTCGCGGACGATGGCATACACCTCTGCACGCACAGACTGTCTTGTGGCGCCTTCCGCAAGCTCCTGCTTGATCTGGGCGAGTCTGTCGCGCAATGCGTCATCCGACAGTGCTGTGATTCTGTCTGCCAATGCATTGACAGCAAGAAGCTCTTTGTCGTATTTCTTGAGCAGCTGGGCATTCGTCTGCCCAAGCATGCGTTCTACGGCATGTCGGATGGAATCAATGGCCATGAGGAATCACAGGCTCAGTATAGAAACGGCATTCCACGCTTTCAAGGAAGGTGCTCGAAATCGACCCATTCTAGAGAGGAGGAGCAATCGATGCCAGCTCCACACTTCAAAGAGGGGACATCCTGGCTGTATAGCCCTTCGTGGGAGCTAGGGCAGAGTTGCAAGCTGCTCACGCAGATACTCAATCTGTCTCGTCATTAGCTCGATCTCCTGTCGATCTTGCTGCGTCTCTGACAGAAGAGACGGCAGGGAACTGTCACTAGCGACGCTCGCCAGCTTCTGTGTAATCAGGTCGAGGGCTCTCAAGAAACTGGTTCTTGCCAGAGCCGACGCGCCTAAGCCAGCATAGATCTGTCCCAGCGCAACGTAGCTCATCTCATAGCTAGGATGGTCCACAGCGAGAGATTCAAACAGGCGAATCGCCCGATCATACTCTTTCTCCTGAACAGCAATCCTTCCTTCAAGAAAGCGTGCGCGCTGCTCGTCTGTCTCTTGAAGGCTCACATGAAGTACAGTATCGAGGACTGACTGCGCCATGGCTGGTTCTTGCATGTCCACCAACAGTTCACTGTAGGTCAGAACAACCTCGGTATCCGGGAATAGGGTCATGCATCTCTCAAGATTCTCTTGTGCTTCCTTCAGGTTCCCGAGCTGAATCTGGGCGGCTGCGAGGTAGTAGTAGGTTTGCCGCGGTGCGAAATCCAAGTCAAGACTGCGCTGCAGAATGGGTTCTCCGACTGCATGGTTCCCGGAGGCAACTTGGGAGAATCCGCGCTCCATTAGCCAATTGGCACACAGGTCGGCCACAGCAATTGCGGAGACAGCTACAGCAATCACAACAAGTACTGCATGAACAAGCTTCCCCTTCCAGTGGCACAACTTGAGCGCGGTTGACATGGATTGCCCGTATCTGGCGGAACACGCGACGCCACAAAACACGACCAGCTCTAGACTGGATCCAACAACGTGAGCGGGGAAGCTAACCAGACTGTGAACGAGGAAGGCAAGGATGCCGCAAGAGAGCAGCATCAGTTCAAGTTGCTCAGGTTCGTTGTTGTGCTTCAACCGAATCCACAGCGAGACCGCTAGTGTCCCCAGGGCGCAGAGCATCGTGAATAGGCCGACAGAGCCGAGCTCCGCTCCGATTTGAACAGGTTCGCTGTGGGCTTGAGCTGCGCGTGCGACGTCAGACATGTCGTCATCTACGTCGTCAGCTGATGCGGCGGCAGACTGATAGCGAAAGAAGTCTAGTTTGTAGTTGCCCAAGCCCACTCCAGTGATTGGATGGTCGGTCAGCATGCGCTTCCCAATCTGCCAGAACCACATGCGCTCCTGTCCGGAGTTGTCCTTCCACCTGGTAGAAAACCATGACTGGATGGTGCCTATGGGTGAATCCTCGTCAGATTGCGTTGAGATCTCCGATGTAGACTCGGATGTGTCTTGGTGCGTGGACAGCGGCGAGGTGATCCACAACAGCGTGATGGCGCAGACGATCCCTGCGAGCGCACAGAGCCACACTCTGTTGGCACGAATTGGTTTCGCGGGCCTAAAGATGAGCCAGATCGCGACGAGGCACAACGTCACGAATGGGAACGTAACTCGAGTGCTTGCCTGTCGGACCACGAGCATCATGAAGAAGGAGAGAGCAAGGGCGAGGAGGGCGAACGTCTTGGCCCATCGTGATCGTGCGGCCAGAAGAACAATCACACCAGGGTAGAACAAATAGAGCAGGAAGCCCCCGAGATGATTGCGGTTTCCCATCGTGGAGATGATGGCATTCACGCCGATTTGTCCGGGGCTGCCTCCGACGACACCGGCATACTGCAACATGCCATAACACGATGCGAGCACGCCAGATACGAGAAGAGCCATGAGAATCCACATCACATCACGTCGGTCACGCACGACATCGGCAATCATCCAAAACAGTAGGACGAAGTAGATGACAAGCACGAGACTTTGTGCGACAACGCGACCACTGCTGGCGCTGATTGCGGATAGGGCGCCCGCTACGATGAAGCCCATGAGAGCAATCAGCACTCGCGGAGTGTGGATTGTCCAACATGGCTCTCTCCAAACGCGGGCACCCCACATCACGAGCAAGACTGAAATTGCGATCAGACCAACAATCGTTTTGGCGTAGTTGTAGTCCGTTAACCCTGGCCACATCAGAAGGGGAAGCAGGAGCACGAGGGCGACAATGGCTATCACCTGTGTTCTTCCAGGCGACACGCAAGAAGCTCCCCTCGATGCTTCATGATGCAGTTTGCCAGACATTCCGATCCAGTATAGGAATCCAGACGTCAAGAGGGAAGCTGGCGACTCGACTAGGTCCGATGGCGCGATCGATTACGGAAGACTGTTGAGGCGATCGATCACGATATCGCGTTGCTGTGTCTGAAGCTCAATCTCAGCGCGAATCTGGCCGTAATCGGCGACGGTAATAAACGAACCTGCCTTCAACTTCTCGCTTGCAGATTGCAGCTTGTTGTCCACCAGTTCTAGTGCCGTCTCAAGGCTCCTTCGCGCCGAATTCCATAGCCCCTGTGCTGCATAGAGATCTCCTAGCGCAATGAATCCGGTCTCGTAATTGGGATGATCCTGTGTGAGCGCTTCGAGAAGCTGAACCGCTCGACCGTAATCCCCTTCCTGAGTTGCGATGACGGCCTCGATATAGCGAGCCTGCTGCTCGACCACATCGAGAGGGCGGCCTGCCAGAAGAACGTCTACGGCAGCTTGTGCCTTGGCTAGCTCTCGTCGCTTGGCCGCTAGGTTGGCATAGGTAAGGTATACGCCTTCATCCAAGAAGCGTGTCATACACATTTCGAGATTCTCCCAAGCGTCATCGAATCGTTCGAGTCGAAGCTCCACCATGGCCAGGTGGTAGTAGGTCTGCCGAGGTGCGAAGTCAGCGTCAAGGCTCTTGGATAGAAGCGCTTCAGCGGCATAGTCATTGCCGCGCTGCATCTGCTGGACGCCCTCATACATGAGGATGTTCGCGGATAGATCGGACACCGCGAAGCTTGATATCACGATGCCAATGACCGCGATAGCGGATACAGCTGCCCTAAGAGGCCACCCAGACAGCGAGCGCGTCCAAACCGTCCCGTGTCCGTACGCGCGGGAGAAGATGATGCCGATGATGGCGATGAAGACAAGGCTTGATGCAGGCAAGTGGGCTGGGAAGCTCACCAAGGCATGCACGAGGAACGGGATGATGCCGCAGGCAAGAAAGAGCAACTCCAGTCGTGCCTGTTCGTCTTTTGACTGACGCAGTCGAATCCAGAGGGAGACGGCAAGCGTGACGATGAAACCTAGGACCGCCAACATACCGAGGATGCCGACCTCAGCAAGGGCCTGCACATAGTCGTTGTGAGCTTGAGCGGCTCTGGCAATGTAGAAGGTGTAGGCCTCACCGCGCGGCGTGGCAAGGAATTGAGCCTTGTAGAAGAGGAAGTTGAGTTTGTAGTTGCCGAGGCCGACGCCAACGACGGGCGAGTCGACGAACATCTCCCACCCCACCCACCAATCCCATGATCGCGCCTTCCCTCCCTGCTGCTCCCAGATCCGACCGATCCAAGATTGCTCGTCAGCTGAGAGGCCGACAACTGAGTTCAGGGGGCCCGAAGGTGCTTCTACCAGGAATGTGATGACCAATAGCGCCAACAGGATGAGGATCCACAGGCGGTTCTTGCGTAGCGGAGTGACCGGACGAAAGATCGCCCATCCCACACCCCATGCGATTGCTGCAACAGCAAGAGATACCACGACGGCTGTCTGTTGCACCAAGAGGGCCGTTCCAAAGCAGAAGGCAATCATCGGAATCGACACCGCGCGCACCCATCGCCATCGAGGAGAAATGACCAGAATAACGGAGGGGAACAACAGATAAGCCAAGAATCCGCCCAGGTAGTTGCGATTCCCTAATGTGGAGATGAGTTCAGGAAGCCCTGTTCCGCCGAAGGGCCCACGCAGTACACCAAGGTACTGCAGTAATCCATACAGGCTAGCGAGAAAACCGGATAGAAGCAGGGCGAACAAGAGGATTTGGACGTCTTTGCGCTCTCGTACCACGTTGGCGATCACCAGAGAGAGTTGGAAGAAGAACACGACCAACACAAGACTCTGAATGACGACACGGCCATTGACGGCAAACAGGAGTGACAACAAGCTGGCGACAACGAAGCCAAGAAAAGGAGCCGTGATCCATGGCCAATGAATCTTCCAAGTGCCCTTCACCCATCCTGTGGCTCCCCACAGGATCGAAAGGAGTGATATCCCCACAAGCGCAAAGATGGTCTTGCCGTATCCGTACTCGGAAACCGTCGTGAGAATGAACAACGGAATGGACAAAAGTAAGAGCGCCACGGTATAGACAAGCGCCTTGTCCAATACACAAGCAAGGGCCTCTCGAGAAGGAGCCGGTTGGTTTCTGGGCATGACCCGGATTATATCAACATCTGATGCAGGGATAGAAGAAGCAGGGGTCAGCCCGATGAGAGGCCGAGGAATGGGATGATGCGCAGAAGCGTGGTCCACAGATGCGGCTCAGAGGCGATGTGGTCGGGGAGCCGATGAAACTGATCGATGTCCGCGTGATCTGCCAGGAACTGCATGAATTGTCGGTCCTGCAAGACAGTCGCGGCTGCTTCGACTTCTTCATCCTTCAATCTCGATAGATGATGGCGTATCGAACAACCGAACGCCTGCTCTCTGCCAATGGCCTCTTGGCAGCGCCTGGAATAAGCGGAGGCAAGTTCGGTGAGCGCCGCACCGGGTTGTGTGGCTTGAGCAGCCATCTCCCCGGCAATCTGGGCACAGGTTCCTCCTAGGTAGAGGCCGCCACCTGACAGGGGCTTCACATGGCCTGCAGCATCTCCAACCAAGAGAACGCCTTCAGCAGCGGGTCGAGGGGACGAGGCCAACGGAATGATGCCCGCAGAGCGCGATCGGATCCTGTGGTTGGGGAAGTGCCGAGCCAGCAGGCAATCGAGGAACATCGCCGGACTGTGATCTGGAAGAACACCAACGCCGACGCGAGCCACGCCGTCCTCTGCCGGTGCACACCAACCAAAGAATCCGGGAGCGACGCGCTCGCCCACGAAGACCTCGACCTGATCTGTGGCAGCAAAGGCGCCCTCCAATTCAACCTGCGCTGCGGCAATGAATGCGGAGGGAGGATCGAGCGAGAACCAGTCTGCCACCTGGCTTCGAGGTCCATCCGCACCGATGATGACAGAGGTTGTGATGTGTTCCTCTGTGCGGGTAGATCGAAGGCTCAGCTTGCCTGACGCTGCGGCCGTGACCTCGGTCTCAAAGCGGACGCTTGCCCCAGCTTCGCGCGCGTTCTGCAATAACTCGGCTTCCAGCGTGCGCCGACAGATCGTGAATGCCTTCACATCATCAGATCGCAACGTGATCTCCAGGCCACTGGGCAGGTGAATACAGATGGCGTGGATCTGTTGCAGCACAGAAGAATCAGACACGTGGAGTGTGGAGAGTGTTCGTGGGCTGATAAGTCCCGTGCAGCAGGAAGGAGGTGCTCCTTCAGGGCGTCTTTCCAACAGGAGCGTCCGCGCTCCAACTTGAGCGGCGGCTCGTGCTGCTGCCAGTCCGATGGGTCCCGCGCCAACGATCGCAACGTCAGATTGCATGCCGCTCTCTAGAAATCCTCTCGTTTTGGCGAACGTGTCATCATCTCAGTAACCAAAGACAGCGGATCCGCTTCGCCACGCAACAGTCGATGGACAGCATGGGTAATGGGCATGTCAATCCCCTTCTCGAGAGCAAGCTCATACACGATATCTGTGGCGAATACGCCCTCAGCGATCATCGACATGTTGTCCATGATTGCCTGGAGTGACTTTCCCTGCCCGAGGCGCATGCCGACGGCGCGGTTGCGGCTGTGCTGGCTCGTGCATGTGGCTACCAAGTCTCCCAATCCTGACAGTCCGAAGAAGGTAGCCTCCTGGACACCGAACTGACGACCGAAGCGAACCATCTCAGCGAGGCCGCGCGTAATCAGTGCCCCACGGCTGTTGTCGCCATACCCCAAGCCATCGGATATCCCCGTGGCCAACGCTATGACGTTCTTGACTGTGGAGCAGATTTCTACACCACGGATGTCTTCTGACAAGTAGATACGGAAACGTGGCGTGGCGATCTCGTGCTGCAGGACGCGCCCCAACTCAAGATCTGACCCCGCCAATACGACGGCGGTGGGTGTGTCTCGCCCAACCTCTTCTGCGTGACTGGGGCCGGACAAGGTGAACACACTGGCGTTGGGAAGTGCATCTAGGATGACTTGCGACATCGTCCGATGCGTGGCCCGCTCCATGCCCTTGGCCAGGTTGATAAGCACACGGGGCGATGATCCGCTACCCGTAATCCGTTTCATCAAATCCGGCATGCCGATGGAGGGAACGCCGAGCACAAGCGTATCAGCGGCCACAGCTTCACGGAAGTCGGATGTGATGCGAAGCGTCTTGGGAAGCGCGACATGGGGCAAGTACTTGCCATTGCACCGCTCCTGATCGATCAATTGGGCGCGTTTGGGATCGCGAGCCCACAGCAGTGTTTCGTGGCCATGGTTGGCTAGCAGACGAGCAACGGCTGTTCCCCATCCGCCAGCTCCAAGGACGCAGTAGCTCATGGCGCAACGGATGCTGCAATGTCGATTGGCATCTCGATCCCAGCGTGATCGTTGATCCACTGGATGGCGACTTCGATGGCATCCTGGTCTTCTTCGAGCACAATATCTGGAGGGAGCCCCACGCCATGAACTGCCGTACCGTTGGGCGTAAAGTATGAACCGGCTGTGATCTTCAGTGCAGATCCATCGAGTAAGTCGATGAGATTCTGATAGACTCCCTTGCCGAAGGACTGCTCGCCAATCAGGATCGCCATGTTGTTGTCACGAATGGCGCCCGCAGCGATCTCAGACGAGCTGGCTGTGCCGCGATTGATCAATATGGCAATGGGGAAATTGCGAATCTGGTTGCCGCGAGCATAGTACTTCTTCTGCCCGCTGAGACGATCTTGCGTAATCAGAATGACGCCGTCATCGACGAAGTGATTGACCACTGAAAGAGCCTCAGACATCAAACCGCCTGCATTGTTACGCAGATCGAGGATGAGGCCGGTGATGTTGGCCAAGTCGAACGTCAGCAGGGCTTCGTCGAGCTCTCGGGTCGTGTCGTCCTCGAATCGAAGCAAACGGATATAGGCGATTGTTCCATCTTCCATGGGCTCGTATCGAACGGCTTCAATCACGATCGTTTCGCGTACGATGGCAATATCTTCAGTTGTTCCGTCTTCATGAAATACGCTCAATACGACTGTACTGCCGATGTCTCCGCGAATCTTCAAAGCAGACTGAGTCAGCGTGTCGCCTTCTGTTGACTCGCTGTCGATGGCGAAGATCCTGTCTCCGGCACGCATGCCAGCGGCCTCAGCCGGACTGCCAACCAGCGGCGTAATGACTGTGAGAACGCCCTCTTCCAACGTAATCTCGATCCCGACGCCACTGAATTCACCATTGATGCTGTCGTCGAATGCCTGCTTCTCTTCAGGAGTGAAGAACTCGCTGTAGGGATCGTTAAGTTGCTCTACAATGCCCCTCATGGCGCCATAAAGCGCCTGCTGATCGTCGATATCCTCAGGCTGATAGTAGTAGCTCTTGACATACTCGTAGATCTCATAGACCTGATCGAACAGATCAGAAGGCGAATCCTGTACGCCGGATACTGCAACCGTTAGGATGATAATGCAGGCCGGTATCATCACAGCGAAGGCTCTACGAAGAAGTCGATGTCGTTTCATAATCTCACCCCTACTAACCGATTGTACCATGCAAATGTGACGGATTCTCGAAGAAGACTAGGAGAAATCATAACCAAGGTATGCCGTCTGCTCTGCAGTCAACGTATCGATCTTGACGCCAAGCGTGTCGAGTTTCATCCGGGCGATGCGCTCATCAATGCTCGCGGGAACGGAATACAAGTCGGGCTCGAGCGGCGACTCCTGGAGCAGATGCTCTAGTGTCATCGCCTGTACGGCGAAGGACAGATCCATGATCTCGACAGGATGTCCGTCGCCGAGGACGAGATTGACCAAGCGCCCCTCTCCTAGCAAGAACAGCCGTCGCCCGTCTGGCATCGTGTATTCCTCTACGCCGTCTCGGACTGTGCGTTGGGATGTCGCCATCTTGGCCAACGTGTCAGGACGAACCTCGACGTTGAAGTGTCCGGCATTGCAGAGCACGACGCCGTCTTTGGCATTTTGCAGAGCCTCTTCAGGTACGACATCCGCACAGCCAGTGGCCGTAATCACAAGATCGGCGCTACGAAGGGCCTCAGCGACTGTTGCGACGTTCAAGCCCTCCATCCACGCTTCGAGGGCGCGTACCGGATCGACATCAGCCACTGTCACACGTGCGCCGAGGCCGTTGGCGCGCATGGCGATGCCGCGGCCGCACCATCCGTACCCCACCACGAGCACGCTCTTGCCAGCAATGAGGAGATTAGTCGAGCGGAAAATGCCATCCCAAACCGATTGTCCTGTCCCGTATCGGTTGTCAAACAAAGATTTCATTCGAGCATCATTGACAGCAAACATGGGGAACAGAAGCTTCCCTTCCTTCGCCAAGATGCGCAGACGGCCGACGCCGGTAGTCGTTTCTTCGCATCCTCCGATCACCTGCGCTTGAGGGGATTGATGCAGTAGAGTCATCAAGTCGCCGCCATCATCAAGAATCATGTGGGGTTCATGCGCCAGCGTCTGAGTGAGATGGTCTGTGTATTCGTCACTGGAAACGCCGTGGCGTGCGAACACGGAAATGTTCGCCTCCTGCGCCAGCGCGGCCGCAATGTCGTCCTGCGTAGACAGCGGATTGCTGCCTGTGACGTGAACCTGGGCTCCAGCATCTCGCAACAAGATGGCCAGACACGCCGTTTTGGCCTCAAGATGGATGCTCATCGAAATACGTTTGCCTGCAAAGGGTGTGTCGCGCAAGAATCGCTTGCGGAGGAGATTTAACAGCGGCATGCGCGAATTTGCCCAATCGATTCTGTTTCGCCCCTTCTCAAGATGGATGGACATGAGATCGCTCCTTGTTGGCAAGACTCAGGTAGATGCCGCCGAGTATCAGCGCCGCTCCGACCAGGTTCAACCCTGTCGGGATCTCGCGGAAGAACAGGAGAGCGAGAAACCCTGACGCGACGGGCTCTCCCAGAATAAGAATAGATACGTGTGTCGCAGGAAGGTGCTTCAATGCCCAATTGAATGTCGAGTGCCCGAGAAGCTGGGGAATCAACGCCAACAGAATGAGGTATCGAAACGTCGGGCCCGAGAATCCCAGCACAGGCGTTTGCGTGATCGCGCATAGGGCAAGTACGAAGATGGCGGCTGTTCCATACGTCACAGCCGCATACTCTGTGGCAGATACAGTCTGGCGAACGTGTCTACCGATCATGAAGTAGATGGCTGCCATCAACCCACCACCAACCGCTAGCAAATCACCGCGTAGTGCTTGCCCGGCAAGTCGCAGATCTCCCACAGCGATCAACGAGCCACCAACGAGCGCGACGAAGACGCCGATGAGTAGCGCTCGAGTTGGGCGTTCTTTGAGCAGCACATACGAAGCCATCCCGACGAAGAGAGGATGTGTGGTAACGAAGAGAACTGAGCTCGCAACAGAGGTAAAGGACAGCGAAGAAATCCAGAGGATGAAATGCAGGGCCAGCGCCGCACCTGACGCCACGCACCACAGGACCATCCTTGGGGTCAGCGAGTGGGTTCTTCGCATCCACGCAATGGGAATGAGAAGGATGGCGGCAATGGACAATCTCCAGGCCGAAATCGCAAGGGGACTTGCATCTGATGCGAACCGAACGAAGATGGCGCCGAACGACACGGCAATGATGCCCAGTACCATTCTCGGATACAGTAGCCTGCCTTGGTCCATCAACCCTCCCTCTCTTAGGCTGGCGCGAAATGCGGCCACGTCAAAGCATACGGAGAATATCAGGCAGTGCACGGCGAGCGGCCAGTTGCCCCGCCGTGATCCCGCAACCCACACGGCTGTAGCAGGGGGGATCCAGGGAGAAGTCCGGCCGAATGAGGATGTCGGGAGGAAATTGAGCCAGTCGTGCGTCGCAAAGCCGCTTCTGGAATACCGTGGACATCTGGAGCAATACGTTAAACACGCTCGGGGCATAGCGCTGAGGGTCGATGAACGATGAACTACTTCCACTAGCAATCCCCAACCGTAGCTCGCGAAGATCGATCGCGGGAATCCCCGAGAGCTTGACCTCAGACGGTTCAACGAGAACATCGACGGCAATGACCACGTCTGCGCCAAGGGCGCGAGCCGTGTCGACGGGGAGAGGATTAGAGACGCCACCATCGATGCACAGATGCCCGTTGAGCCACACGGGTGTGAACAACCCCGGAACCGAAAGGCTGGCGCGAATAGCCTCTACCAATGAGCCTTCTGTAAGTGCAAGCGGAAATCCCGATTCCAGATCTGTTACGACAGCGGCAAAGGGTATCGGAAGATCCTCGATGAGGCGATCGCCGACCAGATCCTTGAGGAATCGGCGGACGGCATTGCCCGAACTCCATCCTGACCAAGGCAATGTAGGAAGCAAGGACTTAGCCACACGGGCAAACGAGGTCGATTGCCACATGTCTTCCAAGGTTGAGATGGGGACACCAGCAGCATAGGCGCCCCCCAGTTCAGCGCCCATGGAGGCACCGACAATGATATCAGGCGCGATGCCTGCTTCTTCGAGAACCCGCAATACACCCACGTGCGCCGAGCCGCGTGCTCCACCGCTTGACAGAGCCAGTCCGATCTTCGCCCTATTCAAAATTCACCCCGCCCATCCTAACGCTACGAAGGCATCCAGGCAATTGCATTGGTTTCTTTAGTAGAGGAGAGCTTGATGCAGCGCAAGAGCTAGAGAATGCGGGGAACCCGTGACGCGATTCCCCGCACATAAAGACTAGGCTTCGATGGCCCCAACGGGGCACTGATCGACGGCATCCTGAACACATGCGGCGCTCGCGTCAGCACCATCTATGATTCCGGCCTTGCCATCATCCTGCATTTCAAATACGTCGGCACAAGCCTGTGGGCAGAGTCCACAGCCAACGCAGAGATCTTTATCTACCGTTGCCATAATCGATTCCCTCCTTCCATGTCATCGGAATTCGTTTGCAAGGATATCAAATCCCCGAATGACAAGCCACTTCACTTGTGTTGGCCCGGATGCTGCCTGACTCGATGCACCAAGGAGATTGTCTGATGCGGCGTCGCACTTGATTGCGTGGGCGGATGCCCTCATAGTGATAGCAGCAACAGAGGGGGTTCGCCTATGGCAAAGCGACTGTTAGCATGTTCACTGCTTGTTCTTCTGTTCTCTGCGCTTGCGTACAGCGTCACAGAAGAAGAGATCTCCGATGCGTTGGCCTTGTTCCCAGTAGGCCAGGACGTTGCCGTTCTTCGCTCAGAAGAAGGCCGCCTCGCACTGGAATCAGCGCTCGAGGTTCTTGAATCAGCGCTAGGGGTGTCGGTGCTTTTCGATCACAACGACGAAGCCGCCTACATGGACCTTGATATCGACCTCGACAAGAAGCCGTGGGTCAATGCGCTTGCGCAGGGGTACTACACCTGGGGAGACGTGTTCTTGGCTGACGATGATGCCAAGAAGACGGCTTTTGTCCGTGGCCAGTACTGGGGACTGACCAGCCTTCGCATGTCCTCAGCATTCGCCACTGAGAAAGTGCAGCACGGGTTCATTGAGGCAGTCAATCTGGAGACCGATGTCGCGGCAATGTTCTGGACCTATGGGAACTGGTCTCGCAAGGATGAATACGAGCCATTGGCAGCAATAGCTCGTAACGATGTGCCCAAACTGGAAGCGTTGATTGAGCGCGTGTTTGATGTTGAGCCGACGTATTCGGCCAATGGTCCCTATCGCGCGTTGGCAGCATTCTGGGGCGGGTTGCCCCCAATCCCCCTTTACGCGTATGGACAGAACCTGCCGCGTGCATTGTCCTATGTCTGCCCTGTGATCAATGAACCCGGCTACTGTCAAGCGTGTGGAGATTGCCCCATTGCGGATGACGTCGACGAGTACTTCGAGAACCGGCTCATCTTTGCCGAGTACTACTTGATGGAGAAGGGGTTGTGGGATGAAGCGGCGCGAGTGTTGCAAAGCATCCTAGATGACGAGATGACGGAACGGTTCGCACTCTACAACGCCAACAGTGTCGAACTCGCGACCAATCTGTTGGAAGAGGTCTCGAAACACTTGTAAGAAACGGAGCTGGATTGCCGTTTGCTTGCCCCATCCGAGGGATTGTTGAACTCCTTGGGTTTCGGTATAGTGAGCCCAATTCCCCCTCCAGGAGGTCGAAGAAAATGAGGAAACTGTTGTTGTTTACTACGGTGCTGGTTGTGGCTCTTGGCGGCGTTGCTCTGCTCGCCCAGGCGATGGACTTGGAGACGGCGCTCTCGTTCTTCGTCAACGATCAGATCATGATTGAGTACTCAGATGCCGGGAAAGCTCAGCTCGAAGAGATCATTGTCGCGATGAAAGTCGGAGTCGGGGCGCCGGACAATCTGAACGAAGACAGCGAAGAAGCGGTTGGTGCACTCGTGATCGACCTCTCCCTCAAGGAAGTCGTGAACAAGCTCTCGCAAGCGTACTACACGCTGGCGAACGTGTTCACCGAGAACGACGAAGAAGGGTATCCCATCTTCCGCGCCGGTAAGCACTGGGGATTCAAGAGCCTGCGCATGAATCCCGAGTTCAATGATCAGACCGGCGGACGCTTCGACGACTCCGTCGCCGCAGAGACGGACATCCGTGCGCTCTATTGGATGAACGCCAACTGGCTCCGTGCCTCGAAAGAGAACAAGATGGCCGCCGTGTTCGCCGGCGTTCCCGCCAAGAGCGAGATGCTCACGAATCGTGTGCTGGGACTCGATCCGACGTTCACTTCTGGTGGTCCCTACCGATCGTTCGGAGGGTACTATGAGCAGCTTCCCGGCCTGTTCGGTCGAGACGTTCAACTGGCGCTTTACTATCTGTGCCACGTCGTCGATGAGCCGGATTTCTGCTCGGGAACGGATGCGGGAGAGATGGTGCCTGACGCTTCCGCGTACTTCGAGAACCGCACGTTCTTCGCCGAGTACTACCTGATGCCGGAAGGGCATTGGGAAGATGCAGCGCGTGTGCTTCAGAGCGTCCTCGACGACGAGATCGGCGAGACCTACACACTGATGAACGCATATTCGCAAGCCTACGCGCAACAGCTCCTGGAAGAAGTAAGCGAGCATCTGTAGGCCATAGAGGACTGGATCTCGCACGGAAACGAAAGGAAGGCCCCGGGATACCCGGGGCCTTCGCTCGCGATCTCGCAGACTGCACTCCTCTCGATGGACCGAAGCGCAAGAGTTCCCATCACTCGCTTCTTCCTAAACCGCCTTCTCTTCTTGTCTCCCCGATCTAAGATCCAGTGGCGACGACGATTCATCCCGCAAGGCCTGCCTCTCCCTGAACTGCGAACCTTGTACCTGATACGGGCTCCAAGTGCCGTGGCACGGTCTGGTTCATGGAAACCTCAAGACCTGGAGGTAGGATCCTTGCAGAGAAGATAAAGCCGATAGCATGCCAGGGAGGATTGTATGGATCGACATCGATGTGGGACACGTGTGTTGTTGCTGGCGTGCGGCCTCATTTTCGGGATCATGCTGTCGTTGACAAGCGAATCCGTCAGTAGGTAGCTGTCGTGGGAAAATGTCAGTCCGATGAAAGGACTGATGTTGAGCCAGAAGGAGCAGCCGAGACTAGAGACGCTCAATCGCGTGTTGGAGGGCCAACTACGAGCGAGTGAGGAAGCGATGGTTCTTGGGGTGAGCGAGCGGCACACATGGCGGATGCTAGCAGCGTACCGGAAGCAGGGATCTGCTACTGTCGCACACGGCAATCGAGGCCGTCGTCCAGCGAATGCAACCGTGACGGAGATCGTCCGGCAGATGATTGAGTTGGCCCGAACGAGGTATGGCGGCGTGAACTACACCCATCTCACGGAGCTACTCGAAGAACGGGAGGGCATCGATCTCTCGCGGTCGACGGTGCGAACCATCGTGTTGAGCGCGGGGATCACAAGCCCACGACAGCGTCAGCCTCCACGGCATCGAGTACGCCGATGACGGTTCCCGCAGGAGGGGATGCTCCTCCAGGTTGACGGTAGCATCCACCATTGGTTGGAAAAGCGAGGGCCGCAAGTGGCGTTACTGCTGGCGGTCGATGACGCCACGGGAACGGTCCCTGGAGCGCTGTTTCACCCGCTGGAGGATGGCCACGGCTACTTCCGGCTGTTGTGGAGGATCATCGAGCGTAAAAGGATTCCTCTGGCGTTGTACAGTGATCATCACGGCGTCTTTTGGTGCACCCACCAACGCCGGGAGAAGAGGGATGAGGAACTTGCTGCGGAGGAGAGGAAACCGACACAGTTTGGGCGAGCGATGCGCGAGCTTGGGATTGAGCAGGTGTTTGCGTGGAGCCCGCAGGCCAAGGGGAGGGTGGAACGGTATGGCAGGAACGTTCCAGGATCGACTCGTGACGGAGCTACGTCTTGCGGATGTGCGCAGCTTGGAGGAGGAGTGTGAAACTGGTTACTTCGGACGCCCACAGCGGGCTTAAGTCGGCGATTGCTGCAGAGCTTCCCGGTTGCTGCTGGCAACGCTGTCGGACCCACTTCATGCGGAATCTGCTCACGAAGGTACCCAAGAACTCTCAGGGATTGGTTGCCACACTCGTCCGCTCGATCTTCGCTCAGCCGACGAACAAGGAAGTATGGGCACAACACGAGCGAGTCTGTGAGGAGCTGGAACGGCGCTTCCCCAAAGCAGCGGAGATGCTACAGGACGGCTTCGGAGGACATCTTGGCGTTCACCACGTTCCCGCAGTCGGTGTGGCGCCAGATTTGGTCCAACAACCCGCAGGAGCGGCTAAACCGAGAGATCCGGCGACGTAGCGACGTGGTGGGGATCTTCCCGAATCGGCAAGCGATCATCCGGCTGATCGGGGCTGTTCTCGGTGAGTACAACGACGAGTGGATGGTTACACGCCGCTACATGTCGGTTGGTGCTCTGGAGGAAGTACAAGCAGCAGGAGGTAATATCCCAACGGCTGAGCTTGAGTTGGAGGAGGAACCGGTGTTGATCGAGCAGCTCGTTGCCTGATCAGCATGACGAAGATGGAGAGATGCCGTTACACCACTTGACAGGACGTGACCTCTTGGCATCCGCCGTTATCGCAGGCCGTGCTAGGGAGCCTTTAGGTAGTCGTTGATTCATGTGACCTCCGATCAAGATTGGGAGGTCAGCGATCACTCATCATGAGCTAGCACGAGTGTGTTGTCAGGTTGGACTACCTCGCGTGATGCTAGAGGTTCAAACCATAGAGAGTGACCGCTGACGTTCGTAGATTCATCATGCGATTCACCCCCTTGCCGTCCCGTTGGGACGTCGTTGATGAACCCATCCTAATTGGCTCAAGTTGCGAAAGCAAGGCTAGACCATCGGCACGGGTGCAACGAAATAAAGGAGTAGCACTGTGGCAAGAAGGAAACCGGCAATCATGAGGCAGTCGACCGAGGAACGGTTCCCAACAGCGGCCCGCTGAAGTGGACCTACCCTGCGATGGTCTTCTTCTGCAGGTTTCTCTTGTGCCGCCAGCCTCCGTGACGTCTGTGTCCATGACTCAGGAAACAGAGCGCATGCAAGAAGGATTGCGACGAGACCGAACAATGGAAGGGCCATGAACTGTGGATCCCATCGCCCCAATAGCCATGAGACTGTGAGCGTTACACCGACAAACGCTTGTGCAGCGACAAACGCTCTGCTGATAGTTCTGCGCATGCTCCCTCCGTTCGACTAGAAGCTTCCTGTGAGATAGAACAATCCCAAGGCATTGCCAAACACGATTCCACCAACAAGGAGGACTCGAAACAGATTGGCATGCAGCTTGGCGAAGGCTCGAAAACCTGAACTGGACGGCTGCTTGAGCGTAGGGTCATCGTCTGGCTGAGGCTCTTGCGGTTCATATAGCATGCTTTGTCTGATCTTGGAGAGCAACGGTAGCAGTCCAAACACGAACACGAAAAAGCCGGTGGACGACAGGACATCGACGACAGATGCTTGATCTGCCTTGCCCAAGAGCAGCAAGATCGTTAACACAAAGCCGATGACGGCCTCAGATAGAACGAATGAGCCGAGTATCCAACGAACCATTCCTTCACCTCTCACGCGTGGAATAGGGGCAGTGTAGCCCAAACAGAAGAAGCAGCACACACGCCATGCATCTCGAGGGTCCGCGTCCTATCCTGCGCACGATCCTTCTGTTGGTTGTCCAAACTCTCACAGGATCGGTCGATCAAGATTTATACCCGAACTTCCTCAGTAGATCCTTGCGCCATGCGATGCCCGCTTCGTCCTCCACGCCTGATGGCGACGCACCGTCGATGACGCCGAGAATGCCACGACCCTGTTCGGACTGAGCCACGATCACCTGCATCGAATTGGCCGTGGCAGCGAAGATGCCGCATACCTCAGGCACGCGCTTGATGGCATGGAGCACATTGATAGGGAACGCATCCTTGAGAAACACGATGAAGCTGTGCCCCGCACCGATGGACTGGGCATTGCGAATCGCTAGCTGTTCAAGCTCGTTGTCTGTGCCGCTGTGGCGTACTAGCGTATGTCCAGATGCTTCGCAAAAGGCGACGCCAAAGGCAATGCCGGGGACCGTATTGACGAGAGCCTCGTGAATGTCTTCGACGGTCTTGATGAAATGCGATTGTCCCAAGATCAGGTTCAGTGCATCGGGATTCTCGATCTGCACGAGCTTGAGCTCCATTTCAGCCTCCTTTCCGCAAGACGTCGGCTATCGTGTCGGCCTCTAGGGAGATTTCCAGTTCCTCTCCTGAATCCATCTGTTTGATCTTGCCCCTTGCCGCGCGGGCCTCGTCATCACCGATCACGAGCAAGTGTCGCGCGTGGAGCGCATTGGCAAGCGTCAGCTGTTTTCGCAGCGCACGATTGCGATGATCAATGTCTACAGAGAAACCGTCTCTCCTCAGTCTCTGTGCTAGGGAGAAGGCGTAGCGTCGGCCTGCTTCTCCCAGCGTGGCCAAGAAGAGATCAAGAGACGTCTCTGTGAGCTTGGCGTTGGCGCGTTCCTGCAGAATGATCACAAGACGCTCGAATCCGCCAGCGAAGCCCAATCCGGGGATGGAGGGGCCTCCGAACGTTTCCACCAATCCGTCGTAGCGCCCGCCGCCGAGGAGCGTGTCTTGGGATCCCAGATCCTTGGACATGAGTTCAAACACAGTGCGTGTGTAGTAGTCGATGCCGCGCACCAAGCGCGAGTCGATTTCGTAGCCCAGTCCGAGAAGATCAAGCAGGCTTCGAACGTGCGCGAAATGAAGAGCACACTCTGGGCACAGGTGATCGGCACTGCCGGGAGCCGTGTCAATGAAGGGTTGGCATTGGGGCTCCTTGCAGTCGAGAATGCGCATGGGATTCTCATCCAGTCGTCGATTGCAGTCCGCGCACATGTGAGCGATCGACCGCGAGAAGTGGGCGTGCAGCACGGCTCGGAATCGCTCTCGGTCTTCAGAACATCCGATGGAGTTCAAACGCAGCCACAGCCCGCCTATGCCCAGTTGATCCATCATCGACCAAGCAAAACTGATGACTTCGGCGTCAAGGCTGGGATCGAGCGATCCGAGCGCCTCAATGCCGAACTGGTGAAACTGCCTGCAACGGCCCTTCTGAGGCTTCTCGTAGCGAAACATCGGCCCGATGTAGAACAGCTTCTGGAATGGGGCTTGCGTGTGCCATCCTTGGTTGAGGTAGGCACGAACCACAGACGCCGTTCCTTCTGGGCGCAGGCTGAGACTTCGTTCCTTGCGATCCGTGAACGTGTACATCTCCTTACCGACCACATCGGTGGCTTCGCCCATGCCTCGGGCGAACAGCTCCGTGTATTCGACGATGGGGAAGCGTATCTCACGGTAGTTGAAGCGGCGCGCTGTGTCGATCATGGCCTGCTCAGCCAGTCGCCACCACCCAATCTCGTCGGGCAGGATGTCGTACATGCCCCGAATTCGATCCGTGTTCATTGAATCTCGCAGAGAGCGCTGGCCATCTCAACGAGTCCTTCTGCAGATGTCAATCGCACCGACGGCTGCATTCGAGCGTGTCAAACGATCCATGGTGTGCTCAAGAAATCGTTCGGTAATCAGGCTATTGAAGCGACTGACTGCGATACCGACACGCAGATCCTTCCCATCGAGCTTCCCTTCAAATACTTTCCCCATGATGCAACCCTCCTCTGCACGCACTCCAACACGCAGTAGCCTCCGTTTGTGCTGACTTACTTTGGACAACCCTTCTGGATTGCCGACAGTCGTTCTAGTCTACTTCCTCCCAAGAAGAACAATAGCATTCGTCAACCCTACGGGTTGCTTCAGACTCCCTTCAGGTGATGACCCATCTTCTCCTTCTTGATCCTCAGATAGTCGCGATTGAACTCGTTGGGGCAAATCTCGATCGGAATTTGCTTGGCGATGGTGAGACCGTACCCAGAGATGCCGATGATTTTCTTGGGGTTGTTGGTTATCAAGTGGATGGATGTCAGCCCGAGATCGCACAAGATCTGTGCTGCCGTGCCGTAGTCTCGAAGGTCGGCATCGAAGCCCAAATGCTCGTTTGCCTCGACAGTGTCCATTCCTTGGTCTTGGAGGTGATAGGCGTCGATCTTGTTCTTGAGCCCGATGCCGCGGCCCTCTTGCCTCATATAGACAAGCACGCCTTCGCCTTGTTCGCCAATGAGCTCTAGCGCGCGCTGAAGCTGGCTGCCGCAATCACAGCGATAGGAGCCGAAAACATCACCGGTCAGACATTCCGAGTGAACGCGAACCAAGACATTCTTTTTGCCAGCCACATCGCCCTTGACCAGGGCGACATGCTCCGCGCCGTCGATCTGATCGACGTAGCCAACCACCTTGAACGTGCCGAACTTCGTTGGCAATTCCGCTTCAGACATGCGATCGATGAGGCGTCCGGAGCGCTTTCGATACTCAATCAAGTCGGCGATGCTGACAATGGAAAGACCGTGCTGCTTAGAGAATTCCTCTAACTGCAGACCGCGGGCCATGGTCCCGTCCTCATTGAGGATCTCGCACAAGACAGCCGCAGGCTCCAATCCCGCCAACCGTGCCATGTCGACGGTAGCTTCTGTATGTCCGGCTCGACGAAGGACGCCGCCGTTGCGCGCAACCAGCGGAAAGATGTGGCCCGGTCGAGCGAGATCCTCGGGCTTGGTGTTCTTGTCAATCATCAAGGCAATGGTCAGCGAGCGATCATAGGCGGAAATGCCCGTACTGATGCCGTTCTTGGCATCGACTGTGACGGTGAATGCTGTACCGTTCAATGCCGTGTTGTCTGAGCACATCGCAGACAGCTCCAGCTCGCATGCGCGGCTCTCGGTGATGGGTACACAGACCATGCCTCGGCCATAGGTGATCATGAAGTTAACGACCTCGGCAGTTGCATGCTCGGCAGCGACAACAAGATCGCCCTCGTTTTCGCGATTCTCGTCATCCACAAGGATTAGTATTTCGCCGTCGCGATAACGACGTAGAGCTTCTTTAATTGGAATGAACAAAGCGTATCATCCTCTCGACGTACTTCGCTAGGCTGTCGAATTCAAGGTTGACGGAATTTCCGCGCCTGGGGTCCCTCAAGACCGTGGTCTCATAGGTCTCGGGAATGATGGCGCTTCGGAGATTTCCACCGTCCAGATCATACGGTGTCAGGCTGATTCCTTCGACCATGAGGGAGCCTTTCTCTGCCACAAATCTGCAATACTGCGTAGGGGACTCAACAATCAGGACCCATTCAGAACCCTCCTGATTCAGCGCCTGGGCCTTGCCGAGTGCGTCGACATGTCCCAATACCCAATGTTCATCCAGACCGCCGCTAGGAGTCCGTGGGAGTTCAAGGTTCACTTGGTGCCCGGGGCGGAGTTTGCCAAGTGGTGTTCTCGTACTTGTGCCTCTAGACAGATCTGCCACGATTGCATCGACAGACAGCTCACGTGCGGACGAGCACACACCGTTGACAGCGATGCTTCCACCTACCTCGATTCGCTCACAGTGCGCGTGAGACATTTCGATGGTCAGTGCGCTCGGACGTACCGAACACTCGAGCCCGAGTTCTTGTACGATTCCAGTGAACATGGCGGGAACGAGTGTACAGTAGCGCAATTCCCTGTTCAACGAAGTTGCGTGAGCTTTTCACACACGATACTCTTTCGCCAGGAGGTCATTGTGGGAAAACGCTATGCTTTGACAGGACTGTTCTCGATTATTCTTTTGTTGACCTCGTTGTGCGTCGGCGCAGCGGAGCCTTCTGTGACGTTTGTGCGGCAGGTTGACCCGGCTGGGTTCGACGAATTGATGGTGACGACACCTCTAGGCAACTACCTCTTCTCTGAGGATGGCGGGACGCTGAAGAGCGCATTGCTGACCTTTGCTCCCTATGGCTCCACTGTAAGCGAGCTGGTGATAGGCACCAGATCTGATGATGACACCTTCGTCCGGACGTATTACGGTACCGAATTTGCCTTCGACCTCCAATACGAAGGCATCGTATTCGACTACGCGCTGGCCGAGCCCGTCACCACAGATACAGGGGCCCTCATCATCGAGATGCGCGGCGAAGGCGGCGGGATCACCATCGTCAAGCGCTTTACGATTGAGCCTGATGCTCTTTACACGATGATCGCTGAAGTGGAGATCACATCGAGTGAGGCATGGACTGATCCGCTGCATCTGCTGCTGTCCAACTACACCCCCCAGGAGAAGGGGAAGCAGCTTACGTATCTCTATGACGGAGAACCAGAACCGGCTCCGTTTGAATCGAGTCCCCTGGTGCTATTCCAGGGACTGGGGCTCATGGATGACGAGACCGTCTTCTTCCTCAAGCCAGATGGGGCTACATCTCTCGTGCCTTTTGCAGAGCTGTCTGGCGCTGGAACGCGGCGTGTCGGTATTTCGCTTCCCGTCTCTTCGGGGTCGTCTTCATACCGCTTTGTCCTCTACGGAGGGCGCAGGCGCTATATTTCCATGGAAGCTGCTGGGATCGAAGCGCTCGATGAAACGGGAATCTTCGCGCGGTTGATGGTCTATGTCATTCGCTTCTTGAACTGGCTCTACAGATACACAGGCAACTATGGATGGGCCATCATTCTTTTCACGATCCTGATGCGGATTCTGCTCTTCCCGCTGATGCGCAAGCAGTACCATTCGATGGCTCGAATCCAGCAGATTCAGCCACGTCTAAAACGCATCCAAGCGAAGTACAAAGACAACAAAGAAGAGATGCAGAAGCAGACACTGGAGATCTATCGTAAGGAGAAGGTTAATCCGATGTCTGGATGCTTCCCGATGCTCGTCCAGCTTCCGATCATCATCGTCATCTGGCGAGCCTTGCTGTATGCCTCAGAGCAGATTCACTTGTCTCCAGGCTTCCTTTGGGTGTCCGATCTCAGTCTTCATGATCCCTACTTCATCCTGGTCGTCCTGACCACGCTGATCATGCTTGTTCAGCAGTACTTCATGGCACCCATGACAGCGACAGACGCCTCCGGGCCACAGAAGTACATGGGGTATTTCTTCCCGATCCTGATGGCGTTCCTCCTATGGAAATTCCCGGCCGGACTGTGGTTGTACTATCTGTTGACGACGGCAGCGCAGGTTGCGCAGCAAGCCTTCGTTAATTGGGAGATGGCTCGCATCAAAGCCAATCAGCCAGCTGTTGCTGGTGACGACTTCATTGACGTCGACGGATCGACGACGGAGAGCGACAATGGTGACGCAGCATAGCATGCTGACTCAGCATAGCGAAGTCGAAGCCATTCTTCGCGAGATCCTGGCAATTCTGGAAGAAGACGTCACCTTCGTTGTGGAAGACGACGCGCAGGACGGAATCTACGTCAATCTAGAGGGGAGTCTGTTCGCTCTGCCAGAAGAGCGTTCTGCGTTAGAAGCGCTCGAACATCTCGTTCGTGGAGCTGTGCGTCGAAAAACCGGGAAAGAGCTTGAGATCGTCATCGACGTCAACGGGGCAGTGAAGAGGCGTCGCGCTGAGCTGATTCGCTTCGCTCTAAGCAAGGGTGAGGAAGTGCGTCGTGAGCACAAACGGCTTCGCCTCAACGCCATGCCCTCTCATGAGCGCCGCGCGATCCACGTAACGTTGGCCAATTTCCCTGGAGTGAAAACATACAGCACGGGTGAAGGGGAAGGACGACGCGTGATGATTGAGCCCGACGACAGCCGATGATTGGCGACACGATTGCCGCCATTTCGACGCCGATTGGCGAGGGTGGCATCGGCATTGTCAGGCTATCTGGTTCGGATGCCATCGCTATTGCGGGCTCGATGTTCCTCTCGCCCAAAGGCACTGCGCTGGAAGACGTCGCCAGCCACACGCTCCACTATGGCACGATTGCGCAGAATGATCGGCTGATCGATGAAGCACTCGTGTCTGTGATGCGAGCGCCGCATACCTACACGCGAGAGGATGTCGTGGAACTCAACTGCCACGGCGGGATTGTTGCCGCGCGTGCTGTGCTGGATGCCGCACTTGGAGCCGGCGCGCGGATGGCAGAACGCGGCGAGTTCACCAAGCGTGCGTACTTGAATGGGCGCATTTCGCTTGATCAAGCCAAGGCTGTTCTCGACATCGTGTCTGCGCGAACGAAGCTTGGACTTGAAGCTGCTGTCGATCGATTGGGCGGACGATTCACGCACGCATTGGCAGGACTGCGAAACGATGTGGCAGCGATCTTGGCGGATCTAGAAGTGCAGATTGACTACCCCGACTTAGATGTCGACATCGAAGCCATTGCGCCACGAATCGAAACCTGCGCTGCGCGGGTCCAAGACATGCTGACGCAATCTGAATCAGGCCGTGTGATTCGCGAAGGATTGACTGTAGCCATCGTTGGCCGTCCCAATGTGGGCAAATCGACACTACTCAACGCCCTCTTGTCTGAAGAGCGGGCGATCGTCACACCCATTCCTGGAACAACGCGCGACACCATCGAGGAAATCGCATCCTTGGAGGGGATCCCCGTGCGTTGGATCGATACCGCAGGGCTGAGAGATGCTGATCATCCAGTGGAAGCAGAAGGTGTGCGACGAACACGCGGCGCCATCGATCGTGCCGACTT
>SPBW01000086.1 GCA_004525685.1 Candidatus Atribacteria bacterium | reverse complement strand
TGTCAGGAAGATCAGAGAGTGCCACGCGCTGGCTCGATGCGGCTATTCGTTCACGGAAATGGGTCATGCCGAACCGATAGATCTTGTCATCGAGCACGGCATGTCCAGGAGCCCGCTGCTCCATGAATTCGGTGAAGATGCCGGCCTCGAACGCCGCGTGCCACGAAAGGGACATGGCGCCAAACACACGCTCTCTCATGGATTGGCCAGACCAGAATGGGATGACCTTGTCTGCATACAGATCCTTTGTGTCCTGGGAGACCTGAAAGGGCGTCTTCGCGCGAGCGTCGAGAATGGACAGATCGTCGAGTGAGTGGCAGCACAACTCGGGATACGTCGGCGTGATCTTGGGACCTGCGCCACGTTCCCCGACGATCAGCTCGTCGTCTGCAATGCTGATCGATTGATGGGTGAGAAGGTGATGGAACGCCTTGGCGCGCTGGATGGGAATGGGCAATCGCTTGGTCGACGGCTGCTGCATAAACGCAGTAAGCAGAAGGGCTCGTTCAGGACTGACAGACGGACGCGTTTGAGTGCTTAGGTTTCGTAATCGAGTGATTCGCTCATTCATCCCATTACCCCCCAATCACGACGGCTTGACCTGCGGCACGCGTGAGGCGCTCACCCGCGGCAGCGACGGCCCGCTCGTCTGGCACGTCTAGCTTCGGGGTCCCCGACCGTTCCAGTTGCTGCCGCTTGGCCTCTCCGGTGCGATGATACGGCAGAAGGTGAACGGCTTCTACGCAGTTCAAATTCGCGATGAACGCGCCAAGACGAGATAGCTCATCTGGATCGTCGTGCATCTCGAGTATGAAGGGAATGCGTATCCATACGGGCTTGCCCAGGGCATCGAGGCGCGTGAGATTGTCCAGAATGAGCGCGTTTGAGTGTCCAGTCCAGCGTCGATGCCGAGAATCCGACAGGATCTTCAGATCGTAGAGGATGAGATCGGCGTGCTGCGCAACACGCTTGAGATCCTCCCACGGGGCAAAGCCACACGTGTCAAGGGCCGTGTGAATCCTGCGCGCTTGGCATTGGGCGAGAAAGGCGGCAGCAAACGATGGCTGAAAGAGCGGCTCGCCACCAGACAACGTCACACCGCCACCCGACTCATCGAAGAAGACCACATCGCGCTTCACTTGAGCGACGAGATCAGGTATGGATTTCCGGTAGCCAACCAGCGTGCGTGCACTGGTTGGGCAAACGATCGCGCACTGCCCACATCCGATGCAACGTTGGCGATCTGTTGAGGTTGCCGACTGAGTCGCTCGAATCGCGGCCTGAGGACAAGCCTTGATGCAGGTACCGCAGCCCGTGCACTGGGCTGCACTCAGCATGATCTCAGGCGCTGCGCCCTGAGATTCAGGATTGTGACACCACGTGCAACGAAGCGGACATCCCTTCATGAAGACGGTCGTACGGATGCCGGGTCCGTCATGAAGCGCAAAGCGCTTCATGTCGAAGAGCATTCCGACATCAGCAGCTTCCACCAAGTCCGAACCGTACGGATTCTCTGCGTTGGACACGATGTTGAACGCTATCGCCAAGGGCGTGTTGGGTCAAGGGGAACGCGAACGCTGCGCGTTCGTCTCGAGTTCTGCGAGCAGAACTCGGGCTCGGCGGGTCAGTTCCTTGTGAGTTTGCGAACGCTTTGCGTTCGTGTCGAGTTCTGCTGCGGAGAACGTCGTGCCTGATCGCGAAACGCATGAAACCTCTTGCCAGCGCGTACAATGGGTGAAGCATGACGGGGTGTATCGATACGTGTATCGTAGGAGCGGCAGGCTGGCCTGCCTGGCGGTTGGGGAGGAGACAGGCTTGAATCTAGAAGGCAAACGCGTCCTGGTGATCGGTGGAGCCGGGTTCATCGGATCGCATATCGTCGATCAGCTTCTTGAGGAGCCGGTGAGCGAGATCCTCGTATTCGACAATTTCGTGCGCGGGACTCGTGCCAATCTTGACAGAGCCAGCGCTGATGCGAGGCTGCGAATCATTGAGGGCTCGATCATGGACAGGCAGTCACTGGCAGCTGTCATGGATGGCATCGATGGTGTGTTCCATCTGGCGGCACTGTGGCTGTTCGAATGCGTGCATGAGCCGCGGGCGGCATTGGAAGTGAATGTGGATGGCACGTACAACGTGATCTCAGCTGCACTCGAAGCGGGCGTGCAGCGTGTGGTGTATTCGTCGTCTGCATCCGTCTATGGCGATGCGCTGGCGTCTCCGATGACCGAAGACCATCCATTCAACAACCGAACGACGTATGGCGCGACCAAGATTGCAGGTGAGCAGTTCTTTCGAGCCTTCTACGAGCAGCATGGACTCCCCTTCGTCGGGCTGAGATACATGAACGTCTATGGTCCACGCATGGATTATCGAGGTGCGTATGTGAGCGTCATCATGAAGGTGCTCGATCGAATCTTTGAAGGCATGCCGCCCCTCATCTTTGGTGACGGATCACAGGCCTATGACTTCATCCACGTTGCGGATGCCGCACGGGCCAATGTGCTTGCTATGACAAGCGACGTGTCAGACGAGTTCTTCAATGTAGGCACAGGCGTTCGGACCACGATCAAAGAGCTGGTTCAGCTCCTGCTTCGTGCGACGGGCTCATCAGTCGAGCCCGAGTATCGGCCTTCGGAGCAAAGCTTCGTAACAGAAAGAGTAGGAAGCACAGAGAAAGCGGAACGGATGCTAGGCTATCGAAGCTCTGTTTCGCTGGATGAAGGCATTCGAGCGCTCGTGCAGTGGCGAACGCAAACCTAAGAGGTTCGCGCTCGCCTCGAGTTCTGCAGGCAGGACTAGGAAGTGAACTGCTAGCCAGACGCAGATATGCGTAAGGTTAAGCTCCATGGGAGAAGGTTGAGGTAGAAGTCTATGTGCGGATTCGCGGGCGTTGTCCGATTTGACGGACAGAGTATTGATGAGGGTCTCGTCAAAAGCCTGCTCTCTCCGATCGAGCACCGTGGACCGGATGGCGAAGGATTCTACATCGACGGGAACGTCGGAATGGGGCATCGGCGTCTTGCCGTGATTGACCTAAGCCATGCGGGACAGCAGCCGATGCATAGCGAAGACGGGAACGTGGTCGGAGTCTGCAATGGTGTGATCTACAACTTCATTGAGCTGCGAGAAGCACTCGAAGTCAGGGGACACCAGTTTACGTCAAGATGCGACTCCGAGGTTGTGATTCACGGCTACGAGGAATGGGGCGACAGTTGCGTTACTCGCTTCAATGGAGTCTTCGCGTTGGCTATCTGGGACGCAGAACGGCGGCGGATGCTTCTCGCTCGAGATCGGTACGGCGCACGCCCCCTCTACTACTCGCACAGCGACGGGTTGTTGGTCTTCGGATCGGAGATCAAAGCGATCCTTGCCCATCCACAGGTATCGGCCTCAGTCAGTCTCGCGGCGCTCAACGAGTACTTCACCTTCCAGAACATCCTGACGGATCGCACTCTGTTCGAAGGAATCCACCTGTTGCCTGCGGGATGCTCGCTCTCTTGGGAAGAAGGGACGTCTGACGTACACCAGCATCAGTATTGGGATTTCCGCTTCCCGAAGCGTCCGCTTGATTGCTCGTTTGAGGAAGCCGCTGGCCGAGTGTGCGAGCTGTTCGAGCAGGCTGTATCGCGTCGGCTCGTAAGCGATGCTCCGCTGGGCTTCTATCTGAGCGGCGGGATGGATTCTGGATCGATTCTTGCCGTCGCTGCGCGTCGGCTCGACCACCTGCAAACATTCACCTGCGGGTTCGATCTCACGTCGGCCTCGGGCATGGAGTTGGCGTTTGATGAACGTCAGAAGTCGGAGGTTCTCGCGAACCTCTACCAGAGTGAGCATCACGAGATCGTTCTGCACGCGGGCGACATGGAGGCAGTGATGCCTGAGCTGATTTGGCATCTCGATGACCTTCGGGTGGGACAGTCGTATCCCAACTACTACATTGCTCGTTTGGCCAGCAAGTTCGTCAAGGTAGCCCTATGCGGCTCTGGCGGCGATGAGTTGTTTGGTGGGTATCCCTGGAGGTATGCGACCTTCCAGCACTGTCGGGGGCGCGAAGGATTCTTGGAGAGCTACTACCGCTACTGGCAGCGGCTTGTTCCAGACGCGGAACGGCGACAACTGTTCAATGCCGCCACCTATGAGGCGGTGCACGAAGAGTCGGCGTACGACGCGTTCTGCGGCGTATATGAGGGTTGGAACCATTCGCTCGACACATCTGAAGACCACATGAACGCGTCCTTCTACTTTGAGCTGAAGACCTTCTTGCACGGTCTGCTTCTGGTCGGAGACCGAGTGGGAATGGCCCACTCCTTGGAAACGAGAATGCCGTTCCTGGACAATGATCTGGTCGACTTCTCTTTGCAGATTCCTGCGGAATACAAGATACGCGGACTGAATGCGGGCGCGAGGGTTGATGAGAACGATCCAGGAAAGCGCCAACGGTCGGAGCTCTCCAATGACAGTGGCAAAGCAGTCCTGCGCGAGGCGATGCGTCGCATCATCCCAAGGACGACTGTGCAGCAAATGAAGCAAGGGTTCAGTGCCCCGGATGCGAGTTGGTTTCGTGGGGAGAGCATCGACTATGTCAACGACCTCCTTCGCGACCCAGGTGCTCGCATCTACGAGTTCCTCGATCCTTCGTTTGTTGCGAGAGTGTTGGATGAACATCGGTCGGCTCGAGTCAATCGCCGTCTTCTGATTTGGTCTTTCCTCAGCTTCGAGTGGTGGCTGCGACTCCATATCCATGGCGAGCCGAAGCCCACGAGGATCGGATGACACGCCTGGAGGTGCGTGACTTCAAGAAGGTTCCGTGGTTGAAGAAGAACCTGTTGCGGCACCTCGGATGGTGGCCATCGTTGCGTGTGTCGCAACTGTGGGATGCACCTATGCTCAACAGACGGACTCGAAGGATGGAAGGCTAGAGGTGGTTTGAATGGATGAAATTCAGCGGTCCTTCTGGATCCGCATGCCACGTCCCGTGCATCAAGTGATCCGCAAATGCCTGAGGCTCGCGATCCGGCTGTGCCGCGGGTGCGTGCGCGTGTCGGTGCTGGCCGTCTTCTTCACGATTGCGCTCGTCGGCCGGTATCGGAAGAAGAGAATCGATGTGGGCTTGGGACCCGAGCCCTTGATCAACAATGTCTATCATAAACGGGCGCTTGAGCGGTTGGGATACACCGCAGAGACGTTCGTCAATACGGTCTTCTTCATCACAGATGAGTTCGATTTGCGCGTCGACGAGTGGGCGAACAAGGGATGGTGGGGTCGGATTCCCCTGGGGAATACCCTGCGCTTCTACCTTGGCTGCGCCTACCTCGCGACCCTGCAACTGACTCGCTATCGGTGCCTGTACATCTATTTCCATGGAGGAGAGCTCGGGCACTTGGGCGGGATCGTTGCGCGGTGTGAGCCCTTCTTGCTGCGCGTGGCACGGGTGAAGGTTGTTGTCATGCCGTATGGCGGCGACGTGCATGATATGTCACGTTGCCCCACCCTTAGCTTCAAGCATGCGATGTCTTGTGACTACCCGCTTCATTGCCTTCGGCGACCCGATATTGCGACCCGGATCGATCGATGGACGCGACACGCCGATCACGTCATCTCAGGCTGCGACTGGGTCGATTACATGCACCATTGGGACACGCTGACTCTGGGACATTTCTCAATTGACACACAGCAGTGGAAACCCGACACTTCGTCGTCCACTTCAGTGAATGAAACGCTTCGAATACTCCATGCTCCCAATCATCGCACGATCAAGGGATCGGGATTCTTCGTTCGCGCAGTCAATGAGCTGAGAGACGAAGGCGTCGACGTCGAGCTCGTTGTCCTTGAGGGCGTGCACAACGATGAGATTCGCCATGTCATGCAAGACGTCGATGTGGTCGCTGACCAATTGATCATTGGGTGGTATGCGATGTTCGCCATCGAAGCCATGTCTCTAGAGATCCCTGTGCTGTGTCACATTCGGGATGACTTGGAGAATTTGTATATCGACGCAGGTCTTCTGACGCCGGGCGAGTTGCCGCTTGTCCGCTGTACGACGCGGGACGTGAAAGACGTGATTCGAAGACTGGCAACGGACCGTGAATTGCTGCCCGATATCGGTCGGCGCTCTCGGCAGTTTGTTCTCGCACACCACTCGCTAGAGGCTGTCGGAGAAACCCTCGATCGGATCAACCGATCAATGGGTATCCATCCATTGAGACATGGCGGAGGCGCGACGTGAGAATCCTGATTACGGGGGCAGGCGGTTTCATTGGCAGGCACTTGACTGCCAGACTTGTCGATCGTCATGAGGTCTTCGCGCTGGTTCGTCATCAAGGCGTCGTCGGTCTCCCGGAGGGGGCGCGAATCCTCGTCCATGACCTCACGTCCCCATTGGACAAGAGCCAACTCCCGACGCAGGTTGATGTTGTTATCCACCTTGCCCAGTCGTCGCACTATCGAAGCTTCCCGGAGTTTGCGCAGGACATCGTCGCCGTCAATATTCAGTCCACTGCTAGGATGCTGGACTATGCGCGCCTCTGCGGGGCGAAGACGTTCATCCTTGCATCCACAGGCGGCGTCTATCCACGTAGTGACATGCATGTAACTGAAGCTGCGCCGCTGGAAGCGCCTGATGGGTTCTACGATCGGACCAAGTACATCGCCGAACTCCTGGCACATGGCTACGAGGAGGTTCTCCGAGTCGTCGTGCTTCGTTTCTTCTGTGTCTATGGGCCGGGCCAGAAGGACAGGCTCGTGCCAGGAATACTTGAACGTATCCGATCGAACCAGGAAGTCGTGATTGATGGGAGTCCGGGGCTCAGGTTGAATCCGATCTACGTCGAGGATGCGGTTCGGGCCTTTGAGCCAGCCTTCGAACTTGGGCTCTCCGCTACGTTTAACATCGCAGGAGATGAAGACGTGACGATTGACGAGATGGCTCGGCTTCTTGCCGGTGCAGTTAACCAGCGCCTACGTTTGAGGCACACGGGGGGGAAGGGCTCTCACGCCTTGCTGGGTGATAACACGAAGATGAAACAAGTTTTGGGGATTACACCGCAGGTGGATCTTCGGACCGGTCTTCAACGATTGGTGTCCGCTAGCGAAGCGAAGAGGATCGGATGACATCCCGAGCGTTGAGAATCCTGCACTGTCCCCACAATGTTGGGGCGAATCCGCAGGGTTTGGCTCGCGCTGAGCGGGAGATCGGCCTCGACAGTTGGGCCGTGGCTCTCGAGGCTCATCCCTTCGGCTACCCGATCGATGAGGTCCTATGGGGTGGCAGTCTTGGTGTCGCGGGACGAGAACTCTCGCGAATCAAGCTCTTCGCCCGTGCGCTTCGCGGTTTCGATGTCATTCACTTCAACTTCGGACAGAGTTGCACGCCGAGTCTCATCTCATTCGATCGACCGTCGCTGTCACGTCGACTGTCCATTCCGTGGCGCGTCGCCCTACCGCTGGTACGCTGGGGTATTGGTCTGATCGAGCTGCGCGACTTGCCTATTCTTAGGCGTCTTGGCAAGGGCATTGTCGTGACATTCCAAGGGAGTGACGCTCGGCAGGGCGACTATTGCCGCACCCACTTCAGAATCAGCCCAGCTGATGAAGTCGGTTCCGAGTATTTCTCGGATTGGAGTGATCGGCACAAGCGGTATCGGATAAGAATGATCGACCGATACGCCGACCGCCTGTATGCTTTGAATCCAGATCTGCTCCATGTCTTGCCCGACAGAACTGAGTTCCTGCCCTACGGGCATATTGACCTTGCGGATTGGAGGCCGATTGATTCGCAGGGCGTGGAAGTGAACGCAGAGCCACTGGTTGTCCATGTCCCCAGCAACCAAGCGATGAAAGGGACGAAGTATGTTCTCGCGGCCGTGGAGGATCTCAGATGTCGAGGGATTCCCTTTCGATTTCAACTGCTAGAAGAGGGCTCTCACGACGAGGTGCGCAAAGCCCTTCAGGCGGCTGATCTGGTTATCGATCAGCTCTTGTGTGGCTGGTATGGCGGGCTGGCTGTGGAGGCGATGGCACTGGGTAAGCCGGTCATCTGTTATCTTCGCGACGAGGATCTGGGCTTCCTAGACCCAAAGATGCGGGCGTCAATTCCGATCTTGAATGCGACCCCTCAGACGATCACAAGCGTCTTGGAGGCATCGCTTGCCGCAGGACTTGATTCGCTCCGTGAGGCTGGCGCCCGAAGCAGAGCCTACGTCGAAGCTTGGCATGATCCAGCACGGATTGCGAAGAGGCTACAGCGTGACTACGAGGCAATCCTCCAGCGAACGTAGAGGGTCTGCTCTGGGTTCGTGAGGAGAGCTTGGGCTCGATGGGTCAGTTGCTTGTGAGTTTTGCGAACGCTTCGCGTTCGTTTCGAGTTCTCCTACGGAGAACGTCGGCGGAGGTTACGAAACGTCGGGCTCTGAGATGGTCAGTTCCTTGGAGCCAGTCAGGTGTAGAAAAAGGGCAGGGCTAGCGCCCCACCCTTTCTCTACGCCCGGAAGGATTCGTGGAACCTTGGGAATTGCCCATGAATCGGGCAATTCCTTGGAGCTTGCTGACGCAAACTCTACGAAGGTACTCACCGCCCAGATGTACAAACGGGATGGGCAAGAAGCCCATCCCGTTTGCACGCCCGGAAGGAGAAGCTTGGGAGGATTCTGAACCTGGGAACTGCCCGCACGGCGGTCAGTTCCTTGGAGTTTCGCTTTGCGAAACTCGGGAAGGCTCTGGCCAACCAAACGTAAAGCGAGGGCAGAACTTTCGTCCTACCCTCGCTTTACGCCCGGAAGGATTCGTGGAACCTTGGCAACGCTTCGCGTTGCTTGTGAGTTTCACGCTGCGAAACTCG
>SPBW01000064.1 GCA_004525685.1 Candidatus Atribacteria bacterium | reverse complement strand
TCGTCTCATCTTGCCCCCTCGCCTAGGTTCAGATCGTTGCCTGATTATAGCGATCGCGCCCCTTTCGACCAATCAGATCCTGAAGTTCATTTCCACTGGGCATTTTGCGTGCTTCTCCTTTCTAGAAACAAACCAATCGCGTATGATCTCGCTTCTATGGACCGGCTGTCTACGTGGCTGTGGCGCTATAAGGGAAGAGTTTTCGCGGGCTTGGTCTCGGTCTTGATTGTCAATACCGGAACGATCCTCGTTCCCCTCGTTATTCGTTCTGCCATCGACAACTTGACGCAAGGGCAAGGGAATCTGCTCTCAAGTGGGCTGCAGATCGTCGGCCTTGCGCTCGTTGTGATGGTGTTTCGGTTCTTTTGGCGCTACTTCTTCATCGGAACCTCCCGGCGCATCGAACGGGCTCTTCGGTCTAAGCTGTACAACCACTATCTCAGCTTGCCGGCCTCGTTCTACAACGAGAAGAAAACGGGCGACTTGATGGCGCACGCCACCAACGACATCGATGCGGTCCAGCGCGCGTGTGGGTTTGGGCTTCTCACGATCATCGATCCGTTGTTTGTCATCCCGATTTCTGTTGCCATCATGATCAGCATCGATCCTCGACTCACCCTTTATGCTGTGCTTCCGCTTCCCATCCTTACGCTGTTCATGCTCGGGTTCGGCCGCGCGATTCACCATCGCTTCGAGATCTTGCAGGCAGCGTATTCGGGTCTCATGGAAAAAGTCCGCGAGAACATTGCCGGAATTCGCGTGTTGAAATCGTTTGTTCAAGAGGAAGGCACTGCGCGCGATTTTGCTCAATCGAACACACAGTACTTGAGAAAGAACATGGCCCTGGTTCGCATCGATGGCTTGTTCCATCCTTTCATAGAGCTGATGTCAGGAGCGACGCTGGCCATCGTCTTGTGGATCGGCGGCATTTCTGTCATTCGCAGCGCCATTACTTTGGGCGATTTCGTCGCCTTTACACAGTATTTGTCGATGCTCGTATGGCCGATGATCTCGCTGGGATGGGCTGTCAATCTACTGCAACGAGGCAAGGCATCTCTGGGACGCATCAATCAGCTGTTCTTGCAGCAGCCTGATATCGCTAACCCCATCAAACCGCGATCACTTCAAGGAACACGCATCGTCATTCGAAACCTGACCTTTGCCTATCCGACAGCCGAGGGTAGAAGCGATGTTCCCGCGCTGGCTGATCTACAACTGACGATCGAGGAAGGCACGACACTGGGTATCGTCGGACTGACGGGATCGGGCAAGTCGACGTTGGCTCACTTGATTCCGCGCGTCTTCGACCCACCTGTGGGCACAGTCTGTATTGGCGGGATTGATATTCGAGACATTGAGCTTGCCAAGCTGCGCGGATCCATCGGTTTCGTGCCGCAAGATCCGTTCCTATTCTCGGCCACCATTGCAGAGAACATCGCCTTTGGAAACCCTCAAGCCACGCGGGATCAGGTTCGCGAGGCCGCTCGGCTGGCTGGAATCCATGAGGAGATCCTGGCATTTCAAGAGGGATACGAGACCACTGTCGGTGAGCGCGGCATCTCGTTGTCCGGCGGACAGAAGCAACGTGTGGCCATTGCCCGCGCCCTGCTGCTCGATCCGCAGATCGTCGTGTTTGACGATCCTCTATCAGCCGTGGATGCGGAACGCGAGGAGTTCATCCTTGGATCCTTGCGCGAATTCTTCCGCGAACGGACGAGTATCATCGTCGCCCATCGTCTGTCAGCGGTCATGAATGCCGATCGAACGATCGTGCTCGACAAGGGCCGCATCGTCGAGCAGGGGACGCATGAAGAGCTCATCGCTCAGGATGGGATCTACAGCCGCATTTGGCAGCTGCAGCAGGCCGAGAAGCAGGTGAATCCGTCATGAGCGACCACTTTCAGGGAGATGAGATCCTCGGGAAGGCATTCGACGCTCAACTGATCCGCCGATTGCTGCGCTTCCTAAGGCCCTATCGTCTGCTATTCGGTGTGTGTGTGCTGCTCACCATTGGGTTGGCCGGCATTCAGCTTGTCATCCCCTACTTCACGAAGACGGCGATTGACAGTTACATGACCCTGCCGTACGCGATCGTTCAACTCCCCGAGACGCCAGAAGCTGGCTTTCCTCTTGATCTTGGTGACGGTGAGTATCTCGTCGAGACGCTCAACGTACCTGCTGAGTCTCACCGTGAGTGGGAAGAGGCCGAGCTGTTGTCTGTCGAACGATATATCTTCGTTCCGCAAGGGTCGGAACATGCGGTGATCGCCAACCGATTCCCCGACACGTTTACGCAAGTCCGAGGCGGGTGGATGGCATCAGAACGCGCCCTCACTCAACTCCCCATTGCTGACTTGGAGACGCTTCGCGGCACATCGATTGAGGGCATCATTCGATTGGCGATGATGTTCTTGATAGCACTTCTCGCTCAATTCGTCTTCGGTGTCGTGCAGGTGTATCTGCTTCAATACACGGGACAACGCGTGATGTACGACATGCGTCAGGAAATCTTCGCCCACGTTCTGCGGTTGCCGCTTGCGTTCTTCGACCGTGCACCTGTGGGACGGTTGGTTACGCGGGTCACCAGCGATGTTCAGGCCATCAACGAGATGTTTACGTCGATGTTGGTGAACCTGTTCCGAGACGCGTTCCTCATCATGGGAATCATGGTGGTCATCTTTCAGTTGGATTGGCGCCTATCCCTGGTGATTTTCGCCTTCTTCCCCGTGATCGTGGTTGCGGCCTGGCAATTCCGCAATCGCGTACGTACAGCGTATCGCGAGGTGCGCAAACAAATCGCACGTCTGAACGCGTATCTTCAGGAATCGATCTCGGGAATGCGGATCATTCAGGTATTCGTTCAAGAACACAAAGCCAACGAGCGATTCGACGACATCAACCAGGCCAAGTATGGTGCCGACATGCGGCAACTGATCACGTTTGCCGTCTTCCGCCCCTTGATGAGCTTCCTCAGCTCATTCGCCATTGCCTTGGTTATTTGGTACGGCGGATTTAACGTACTACGCGGCAGTCTGTCGTTGGGAGCGCTCACAGCGTTCATCCAGTACGTCCGTATGTTGTTCGAGCCCGTGTTGCGCTTGTCTGAAGGATACAACGTACTCCAGGGAGCGATGGCGTCCTCAGAACGCATCTTCCGCTTGCTTGACGAGCCCCAAGAAGACAGCGGAGGCGGCGTGATGGTCGAATCGTTCCAAGCCCGGATCGAGTTCAAAGACGTCTGGTTTGCCTATAACGACGAGGAGTGGATTCTCAAGGGCGTATCGTTCACCGCGCAGCCGGGACAACATGTCGCCATTGTCGGACCGACGGGATCTGGAAAGACGACGATCATTCGCATCCTGTTGCGGATGTACCCCATCCAGAAGGGGCAGATTCTCCTAGACGGCGTTCCTATCGAGGAGTTTGATCTTTCGTATCTTCGTTCCCAGATGGCCGTCGTCTTGCAGGACGTGTTCATGTTCTCAGGCGACATCATGGACAACATCAAGCTGCGCTCAGACATCCCCGAGGAGAAGGCGATCGAAGCTGCTCGGTTCGTTAATGCAGATTTCGTCGAGGGGCTTCCAGATGGCTATCACACGGAGGTCAAGGAGCGCGGCGTCACGCTGTCTGTCGGCGAGCGGCAGTTGTTGTCATTCGCTCGTGCCGTTGCATTCGACCCCAAGATTCTCGTGCTCGACGAAGCGACGGCCAGTATCGACTCGCACACTGAGAGCCTCATCCAGCTCTCGCTTCGTAAGATCATGCAGGGACGAACATCCATCGTCATTGCCCATCGTCTCTCGACCATTCGACAGGCTGACAACATCCTCGTTCTGCATCATGGCAAGCTCCTTGAGCAGGGCACGCATGAGGAATTGCTTGCTCACGATGGGCTGTATGCTGCGCTTTACAATTTGCAGTTTGCCGAAACAGAGACTGCTGAACCGGGTCCCACGAGAGACAGCTAGCTCGTCATGCGATCGATTCTGTGCCAAGGCTCCGGTACCCATCACTCGTGCAGGAGTGCGTTCGATTGATTGCCCCCTCCTGAAGCACATTCAAACTCTCCGCTAGATCTCGCCGGCCGTGTGTCCAGATCAACGAACACGCACGTGTCACATTTCGGGGCGAACCTCGTTCGCTCGCCTGCATTCGCATGCCCTACGATGGCGACGCATTCCAGTGGACCATGAAGACATGACCCAAGGAACCAAGGATCGCGCACAAGAGTTGTTGCGTCGTCGCGCGCGGCATGCTGCGTTCGTGTGTCTGCTTGGTGCTGTCGCCGTGCTCGTGTGCGGATGCTTCCTCACACCGAATCTTCCTCCTATTGCCCGCATCCTTGCGGATGGATTGGAGGGGACTCCTCCCCTTGCCATTCAGTTTGACGGAACGTCCTCCACGGACGAGGATGGCATCGTATGCGGCTTCACCTGGTCGTTTGGCGATGGTGGCGTGACATCCGCCGTCATGCGGCCAGCCTACGTGTACGCGCTTCCTGGTGAGTATGTCGTCACCCTGATGGTGACAGACGATGACGGAGACGCAAGCTCGACGCAGGTCACTGTCCTTGTCACAACGCCCAATTCGCCGCCTGTCGCCGTCTTCACCGCCGTACCTTCTGCCGTCGTACCAGGAGAGATCGTTGCGTTTGATGCCTCTGGCTCTCTTGATGGAGACGGTTGGATTGCTGCCTATCACTGGGATTTTGGGGACGGCACAAGTGCCCAAGGGGTAGTGGCCGAACATCAGTACGCCGTTGCCGGCACCTATGCTGTCACGCTGACTGTGGCTGACAATGGTGATGCGATGGGGACAGTTCAATCCGAGATGCTCGTGATCGATACCAATCAAGCGCCTCAACCGCAGCTCGTGCTGTCGACCACTGCGCTTGATCCTGGCGACACGCTGGTTTGCAGCGCAGCCGGATCCATCGATCCCGATGGGGAAATCGTCGCCTATGAGTGGAGTTTCGGTGATGGTGCCCAAGCCAGTGGAGCCACTGCCAGCCACGTGTACACCACCGAAGGATCCTACCGCGTACGGCTTACAGCCATCGATAATCAAGGGGCCATGCAGGCGACGGAGCGTGCCATCACAGTGGGCTCGCCCACTGTGCCAACGCCACCACCTACTCCCACGCCAACGCCGACTGACAGTATCACGCGCACATTCCGCTGGTCCTATGGCGGCAGCCTTCGCTCGCTGTCTCTTTCTGTATCTGAGGCGCTCTACGAATCCTACAGCGCCATGCCACGAGGCGTGTGGGCAGAAGATGGGTACTCGCGCTTTGTGCTCGATCCGCAAGACGACGCGCTGATGATTGAGCTTCGAGACAAGCTTCTTCTCAACAACAGTTACCAAGCCACGATTGAGAATGCGCTCGCGTTCGTTCAGGGAGCCATTGACTATCAACTTGATCCAGAAGGTATCGAATACCCGCGCTATCCCGTAGAGACGCTGGTGGATGGTGTGGGCGATTGTGAGGATTCGGCGATCCTGTATGCCAGCATCGTGAGAACATTCGGGTACAGCGCAGGCGTTCTGCTCATCCTCGTGGACACCAATTCAGATCAGGTCTCAGATCACGTTGCCGCACTCGTGCGCGTGGCCGACTGCTTCATCGCAGCCCATCCCGAACGAAGCTTGTGGGTCATATCAGGCAAGACGTATGCCTATGCTGAGACCGCGCTTTCGGGTGGCTATCTGGCCTTGGGCATGGATCCGTGGGGATTGGAGCAAGAAGATATTCACGCCATCTGGGATGTCGTCAATCCATCTATGAGCCTGCAAGCCACCAAGTTGTGCAATCCCTAGAGTCTTTCGCTCAATCGCGCTGGCTACCTGCAACAGCGCAAGTTGGCATTTCTGCATGCTCGGATCGGCGGCTCCCCGCAAGGTGCAACAGCCTTCACCATGAAGAACATGAAGCTCGTGAAGGCATCCTGCGTCCTTGTGCCAAGAGAATCCATTCGCTTCCCGCTCTTCGTGACGCTGTGGAGCTTGTTTCTAGGGTGAAGAGCCCGCGGACGCGACAACACGACCCGAGTCTCCCGGGGACACGGAGGCTGGCCTCTCTTCTTCATCATGATCTTCATGCCCTTCATGGCTGATGGGTTCAGTTGTTCGCAAGAGATGCAGCGCGGCTAACGCATCGGGTCGACGTGCTTGCGCCACAGATCAAGCGTGTGATAGAACGGGTCTACCACCTCAAGGTCATAGTCTCTGAAGAAGGCGTTGACGTTCTTCAGGTCGCGTACGAGCAGCTCAAATGCTTCGTCGTTATAGCGCGGATCGACGGATTGAGGGAAATCGATGACGATGATGTGATCGTCAACATAGAGCATGTTGTAGGCTGACAAGTCGGCATGTACACGGTGCTGCACTAGGAAGATCTCCACATTACGCAGAATCTGCTGATAGATGGTCTCCACTTCACCCGCATCAAGGGTCACGCCGACCAACACGGGGGCTGGCGCCTTCTCATCGCCAAAATACTCCATCAAGATGACTGGCCCCGCACGTTCGATCGGCTCAGGTACATCGGCTCCTGCTTGATGCAGTAGCGTCATCGTCCGCATTTCGTGCGCGATCCACGCGCTGAACTTGTGCACACGGCCGCGCGTTGTTTTCTTCCCCAGTGCACGCAAGGTGCGCGCATCGGGCCGCGCCCCACGCTCGCGACCCTGTTGGTAGACGGCATCATTCTTGAAACTGCGCCGCTCAACAGGACGATAGATCTTGGCAGCAATCAACCCGCCGCCGAGTGTTTCGTTGGCACGGCAGCAATAGACAACGGCTTCTTTGCCTGACTTGATCGGACGGATGACCTCATCGATCAGGTTGTCTTCGATCAAGGGCTCAAGATGCGCAAGCAAGACCTCTTCGACGGTCTGCTCGTCTTCCTCCACGGAGCGTGCGCCTCGTAGCTTCTCCAGCTCGGGATCAATATCATCGAGGCGCTGATTTCTCATGAGGACGCAGACTCAGCGAGGAAGCTGTGACATGTCTTGAGCCACTCGATGATCTTAATCTGCTGCGGGCAAGCCTCTTCACACTGCCCGCATTCGACACACTGATCTGCCCTGTTCTCGGGGCTCATGAACAGATTGTACGATCGCTTGGCATTGGCATCGTCGCCATACATCTGAACGGCGTTGTAGAGGCTGAAAATGCGGGGAATGGCCACGCCGCTGGGACATGGCATGCAGTACTTGCAGTCTGTGCATGGAATCGGAGACAAGGATCGATACGCCTTGCTAACACGGTCGACAAGGTCTAGTTCGTCAGGAGAAAGCAGGCCTACGCCCGACTTGGAAGCACTTACCAGATTCTCTTCGACATGCTGCATTTCCGTCATTCCAGAAAGCAAGAGTGAGACCTTGGGATTGTTCCACACCCACTGCAGCGCCCAATCAGCTTGGGAGCGTTGCGTTGATGCGCCGGCCCACAGATCGGCCACTGGCTGTGGCGCTGGCCTGGTCAGTGATCCGCCGCGCAACGGCTCCATCACAACAACGGCTAGGCCCTTGTTTGCGGCATACGCAAGACCTTCTTCCCCCGCTTGGAAATGCGTGTCCATGTAGTTGTACATGATCTGGCAGAACGTCCAGTCATTGGCGTCCACGATCTCCTTGAACACAGACAGGTCGTCATGGAAGGAGAACCCAAGATATTGGATGCGGCCGCTGGCGATCGCCTTCTCTGCCCACGCAAGCACACCAAGATCGCGCAGATTCGGCCAAGCAGTCTTGTTGAGCCCATGCAGGAGATAGAAATCGATGGTATCGGTCTGCAGGCGTTCGAGCTGAATGTTGAGATGCTTGTCGAAATCGGCCGCTTCCTTGATTAACCAAGACGGCAGTTTGGTGGCCAACTTCACCTTGTCTCGATATCCATCCTGCAGGACGCGCCCGACGAAGGGTTCTGACTGCTGTTGGTGATAGGGCCATGCTGTATCGACGTAGTTCACGCCAGCGTCAATGGCCGTGCGAATCATCCTCGTGGCCAAAGGTTCATCGATCTTGCTTGAATCCCCATCCAAGATCGGCAAGCGCATGGCTCCAAATCCGAGCGCAGAAGGTTCCCAGTCCAGCTTTCCGAAGGTTCGATATTGCATGTGATGCCTCCCGAATCATGGTCGCCGAATAGCCTGTCGCATACAAGGCGAAGGGCGGCTGGCAACGCGCCAGCCGCCTCTCGTGATTCAGTGTTCAGAGCTGCGAGATCTAGATCTACTTGATCGGCTCGCAGATATCGACGATGTGCTTCTTCTCTGGATGCTGTTCGTGATCGTTCAGGTAAAGTTCGTAGCACAGACGACTCTCATCTGGAACGCATCCGTTCTCGGGCATCCATTCACCAATCAGCTTGTCCCATGCTGCCCCATACTCCGACCCGTCAATCTCGACATGGGCCACCGCAAACTTGCCACCCGGTATGGTCAGGGTCTTGACGTCTCCATCTGCAGACGTGCCTTCTGGAACGGTGATGCAGGCGTCTGAACGCAGCGCATCGGTTGCCACGTCCTCTGGGCTATCATGATAGACAGCCAGCATATCTGTCTTGGGGAACTGAATCAGTCCCTTGGGACCGGCCCACGCGAAGACCTTCTCAATCGCCTTGCCGATTTCCGGATACGGGCCAACGTGACGGACACAGGCAACGAACCTCTCGGGCAGTTCTTTGATTTGCGCTTCAAACTTCATGACAACCTCCTGAATGGGTTTGATACGTCCAGCCTAGGGCGATTACGTCGCAGATTCTTCCCGATTCTTGCTGAGGGCTTGACGATTCTTGTCTGCCGTTATGCAGCCCTTGCGACCGACTTGTCGAATCTTGCTATGTCTCTCTCGCAAAGGCGCAAAGAGCGCAAAGACGAGCACGGACATGATCGGTTTGCGGGAGACCAAGAACTCGAGAAGGGACTGCTTCACCTCTGTTCATGCTCTCCAATGTTGGGCTCGGATTTCATCCTAGGCGTCCTTGGCGACTTGGCGAGAGGTGATCTAGATGCTGGTTCCGCTTCATGCGCTTCATTGTGAAGGGCTGCCGTTTTCTGTCTTTAAAGTGGTCGGATGGGTTCGCAGATATCGACGATGTGTTTCTTCTCAGGATGCGTGTTCGGGTCGTTCAGATACATCTCGTAGCACAACCGGTCGTCGGGCTGGTAGCCACTGCGCGGCAGCCAATCGGCAATCAGGCGATCCCAGGCCTCGCCATACTGCGATGGATCGATTTCCACATGCGCCACGGCAAACTTGCCGCCAGGAATCGTCATCAGCCCTACTTCACCCTCCACGCGTGTTCCCATGGGAACCGTCACGCAGGCATCCGAGCGCAAGTGCGCGATCGGCGTTACATCCGGCCCGTCGTGATAGATGGCAAGCATCGAAGTCTCAGGAAAGCGCAGCAACCCGCGCGGCCCGGCCCAGCGCATGAGGCGGTCAAACGACTCGCCGATCTTGTTGTACTGCCCCACGTGCCGGATGTAGGCGACGTGAAATTCGGGCATCGTCTTCACTTCGATCGTGCATTCCATTGGCGTTCGCACCGCATTGACTGCGGAGCTTCCTGAGAATTCGGCGCCTTCCTGGCTCAACGCCTCGCGAACCCTGGCAATGGAATCCTGGCCACCGGCACGAAACTGCGAAGCGCTCATGCCAAAGGTTTGGCGGAAGTCGCGCGCGAAACTGGATGGCGACGAGAATCCGCAATCGGTCGCGATCCGGGTAATCGACATCTTGGGATTGTAGATCAATTGAGAAGCCGCTCGTTGCATGCGAAGGCGACGGATGTGTGCGTTGACCGTTTCCCCGACAATGGCCGTGAACAGTCTGTGGAAGTGATACGCAGAGAAGTTGGCCACGCGAGCCAGCGTATCCAGCCGCAGGTCGCTGGTGAGGTTCGCGCGGATGTAGTCGATGACACGGTTGATGCGGCCGAGGTATTCCTGTCGCCGAATCTCTCCTTGATCAATCATCGGGGGCTTCTCCCTTGCCTCGTTCTGCGACTACGCGCTCCAGAGGCCAAACCGGTTGCCGACGTTGTCCAGGAACAGCGCGGCGTATCCAAACTCGTCTGAGATCTTCATCTTGGGAGAGACCGTCTTCCCGCCCATCTCGTTCACCTTGGCCAACGTTGCATCGATGTCGTCCACTTCAATATGGAGAATCGGCCCTTGGTCGCTGGGAGGGTCGGCGCGATCGCTGACATCGACGCCCCCGCCCAATCTGTTGGGCGTTTGAAACATGCCGTAGGTTTCGAATCCTGGAATGTCTTGGAATGTCCAACCGAAGATTTCTGTGAAGAATGTCTTTGTCTTATCGAGATCTGTGCTAGAGAACTGGATGTGACAGAAGTCGCCTGTTGCCATGATGCCTCCTTCGGAAGTGTCTGTCTTCGCAACTCGGAGAATCATTATAGGTTGGCGTGGGGCTTGGCAGCCATATTCTTGTCGAACACAGCAGCTTGGGTGTCCAAATCGAACGGGTGAGAGAAATCACATCTCGCAAAGACGCAAAGGACGCCAAGGAAAGTGACATCATCAAGAGCCAAAGACAGAGCTCACCATGAAGGACAGCAAGGGGTTGATTTTCCCACGCACTACGAACCACGGACCGATCTGACCACGAAGGGCATGAAGGGGGATGT